>CAYNTC010000067.1:0-9843 GCA_964399795.1 uncultured Pirellulales bacterium
CCTGCAACCTTCGGTTCCGTAGACCGACGCTCTATCCAATTGGGCTACGGGCGCATAACACACATATCTATATTCAAATTGCTTTGTAGAAAGGGCTGTGGTTGTCATTTCGAGCGAGCCCCCGTGTCTTCTGTCGAAGACAGAAATGAGGGCGAGTCGAGAAATCTGTATACAATGGCGATTGCGAACCCAGATTTCTCCACTCCGTTCGCTTCGCTCACTACGGTCGAAATGACATCTTTTCTACAAAGCATATTCAAATGCTAAATGACGCTATTCAATTAATCTCGCAAAAACTGAATGAATTATAGCTGAGATTCTCTGTCCCATCAACTATAAAAGTCGGACGTTTGCCCTTTCGCATACGCTCTTGCAAAATATTCATTTCGTCCCTATCATTGTATAAATGACAGCAAAATCCCATAAACATAAAAACGGAAAAGCTCCGAGAGCTGTCAATAAAAAGGCTTACCGAAACTTCGAACTCATCGAGAAATACGAAGCCGGTCTGGAGCTGCTCGGTACAGAAGTCAAGTCGCTACGGGCTGGCCAGGCCGACCTCGATGGCTCCTACGCAAGGGTCCAGCAAGGCCAGTGCTGGCTTATCGGCGCGAAGATTGCTCAATATCAGCAAGCTGGCTATACCAACCATGAGCCAGCCAGAAAAAGAAAACTGTTGCTTCACAAAGCTGAAATTCGCAAAATAATAACAAAACTTGACCAGAGGGGCTTTACCTTCGTGCCGCTACGGATCTATTTTAACGACAGGGGCCTTGCAAAAATAGAATTAGCCTTGGCCAAGGGCAAAAGAAAATACGACAAACGGCGGAAAATTACTGAGCGGGACCAGAAAAAAGATGTTAATAGAGACTTGAGAAAGTACCATAAGTGAATAATCAGTTCGTAACTATTAGGGGCTTTAAGATATGGCTGAGCAAGAAAAGGAACAAGAAAAAAAGATTATAATCGATGAGGACTGGAAGAACGAGGCCCAGCGGGAAAAAGAAATATTAGCCGCCCAGGAAGAATCGCGGAAGAAAGAACCTCAAGAAGACCAAAGGCCGCCGGGCCCTCTACCAAAGGGCAATTTTGCAGCACTAATAAGTACGCTCACTACACAAGCGCTATTTGCGTTAGGCTTGATTCAGGTAAAAGGCCAAGAGGATAGACCGCCCGATCTTGAAATGGCAAGGTACAACATAGACCTGCTTGAGACGCTCCAGGAGAAGACTAAAGGTAATTTGACCAAAGAAGAAGAAAGGGTCCTCAAGAATACAATCAGCGAGATTCGCATGGGCTACGTTAAGGTTGCAGATAAAACATCAAAAAGCTCGCAGTAAGAAGATTGTATGGTATATCTGATTTATACTTGGAAATAGATTACACAAAGGCAAGTGACATTGGCAAAAATATTAGATGAAATTATCGCCAACAAAAGGATGGAAGTCGAATCCCAACGGACAAAAAAGAGCCTTGAAGAGCTCAAGGAGCAGGTTCGTTCGATGCCCAAATGCCGCAATTTCTACAAGGCTGTCACAAAACCCAACACTAAAGGCATAAACGTAATAGCCGAAGTCAAAAAAGCCTCTCCATCTGCAGGTCTCATTCGCGAAGATTTTGATCCGCTGACTATTGCACGGATATATCAAAGCTGTGGTGCCGATGCGATAAGCGTCTTGACAGATGAGAAATACTTCCAGGGCAAACTTGAATACATGGAGCGGATAAAACAGGCAGTAGAATTGCCGGTTCTTCGGAAGGATTTTATTATTGATATCTGGCAGGTTTATGAATCGCGTTCAGCAGGTGCCGATGCAATACTATTGATTGCCGAAGCCCTCAAGCCGGCTGAGCTAATGGACCTTATGATTGCTGCGAGTGAACTTTCTCTCACGGTACTTTTAGAGGTCCACCGCGCTGATACGCTGCTGAGAGTTCGCAGCCTGATAGGATTTCCCAAAAAAGGATATAGTGTCTTGGGGATAAACAATCGAGACCTTGTTACGATGCAGGTCGATCTTAATACTACCAGCCGATTAGCAGGCCTTCTTGAAAACAGAAAAGAACTTGTCGCTGAAAGCGGCATAAAGACGAGAGACGATGTCAAAAAAATGATATCTATCGGTGTAAAAGCAATTCTAATTGGCCAAATCCTTTGTCAAAGTCCTGACATAGAAGAGAAGTTTGTCGAGCTTTTTGGCTCGTAAGGTACACTTAGGACATACTACTGCCTTGTTTCAGCGGAGAATATAAGAGGGCACAGGATATGTGAGGGAATTTATCATGCAGAAAAGAAATTTTAATGACACAGTATTTGCACGAGCAGTGTTGCTCTGGCTTGTGTTGTGCTTGGCGAGCGCTGTAACTTTTGCCGGATCACGATATTTCTATTTTAAAGAAACCGTTGTAGCAGGTGGGCCGGATAAGTTCATGGAGGTCCGGCATGTCATTCTCAAAGGCTCAAATTACGACATTGGCAAAAGAATAGCCGAGATAGCCAAACAAAATGGCATTGAGGCTGAACCTTTTGGCGACCCGTTGAGAAACAAGGTGCAGCGCCAATACATTGAAAATAACTATCCGATATATTATGAGCGAATGAAGGGCGTCGCCGGTGCCTTTGGCTTGAGCGTCGAAAATGATGCATACGATTTCTCTGCCGTGCCGCAATTTCCTGCAATTTCCGCGGTGCTGGGCTGCTCAGCGGTTTTCTATCCAGCGCAATTTACAAAAAATGGCCATGATATATTGAGTCGGAACTACGATTTTTCAACGGGTACTCTCGAACAAGGCAGGCGTCCCCAGGCCGGTGAATTGGCGACAATGGCCCGGCCCTATATATTTGAGGTCTATCCCGACAAGGGTTACCCCAGCCTGTATCTCTGCGCATTCGATCTCTTAGGTGGAGTGCTCGACGGCATAAACTCAGAAGGATTGACCATCGCCGTTCTGGCTGAGAACGAAGGAGCCGCCATAGGCGAATCAACCGACGGAATTGGTATGCATGAGATTCTGTCTATGCGTTATCTTCTGGATAATTGTAAAAACATCGCCGAAGCAAAGCAGGCGATGCTGTATCTGAAACACTACTACACGTTTTTACCATGCCATTACATAATCGCCGATAGGAACGGCAAATCTTTCGTCTTTGAGTTTTCACCTTCACGCAACAGGACGTTCACCGTCGATGGAACCGGCCCTCAATGTGTCACAAACCACATGGTGTCGAAATACAAGACTCTCAGCGGCGTACCTAAGAATAACGAGGGTCTTAAAGAAAGCTTTGGGCGGTTCGATACTCTCCGCGAAGCGTGTAAGCAGGATAACGAATTCAATCTTGACGAGATAAAGGCTATAAATTCAAAGGTGGCTTCCCCACCTTATGCTTCTAACAATCCTGCTATCGCTCCCAATAGAACGTTATGGCACAGCATCTACGATTTGGACGAAAAAAAGCTGAGCGTGAAATTCTATCTGTCAGAGGAGCCGGACCCAAAAGATGAAAGTAAAGTGTTACTAAAGTACTCAGATTACGTTGAAATTCAGTTGAGCACGAATTGAAAGGTTTCGTCAGACAAGAACCACGATTCTCAGTCATGGTGAGACGATGGATAATGATTAGCCAGCCCACCTGTGGGGCTGGCCTTTTGAGCCTGCCCGTGCATTATACTTGATACTTGATGCTCGAACATCAAGTATCGTGGATCAAGAATCAAACATTTCTTAAAGTCACATCTATTTTTCACCGAAATAAAATCGGGGCTGAATGAGCGAGCAGAGATAAAAATTAGCGAATGTAATACAAAATTTATTGATTACACGGATTCGCCGTAACGCGAAAAACGTACTAAAGAAAGGGGGATAACATGAAGATCATTCTAAGCAGAAAGGGATTCGACAATGAGAATGGTGAAATTGCAAGCCCGATAATTCCATGTGGTCGATTAGTTTCTCTGCCTATACCTGTCAATAACAATCATCAGGAAGAGGGTGAGCAAGGCATCCCTTACGCTGATCTTAGATTCGATGGACAGCCTCTAAGCATGATCATCGACCAACTGAGCAATGGCCAATTTGATATGAACCAACCCGCCCACTTGGATCCAGACCTTGACCGAGAGCGTTACGAAGATCGCGGACAAGGCTGGAGGAGGACGTTTGGTCAACAGGGGAGATCTCAAAGCCATCTCAGAAACAGAGGTGTCGGGGAAGGTGACTTGTTTCTATTCTTTGGTAGGTTTAAACAAACGAAGTATGAAAATGGAGGATTAAAATATGTCCTGGGCAGTGAGGATTTGCATGTGATCTTTGGCTGGCTTCAGGTCGGAGAAATCCTTGAGGTGGATAGGAACCAGGTTCTGGACGAAATCCCAAATTGGCTACACTACCATCCTCATATTGTCAATAGAGGTATATACATAAATAATACAATCTACATAGCGGCGGACCACCTGACTTTGGACGGTATATCCGTTCGAGGTGCAGGAACCTTCCCATGTTTCAAATCTTCACTACAACTGACAGCTCCGGGAGCACCTATGGGTCACTGGCGTTTGCCGAAGTGGTTCTACCCTACACCACCCAAACGACCGTTGTCATGTCATGACGATGTCGAGAGAAAGTGGAAAGAGAATGATAAATATGCATTTCTTCAGAGCGCACCCAGAGGTCAGGAATTTGTTCTCGACACGCAGTACTACCCATACCCAGGGGTGATAGAGTGGCTCAGGAGTCTTTTTGAGAATTGTTGTTAGGAATAAGAAACGTGTGGCAGCGTCAAGCGCAGCTTGGCGATGGTAAGTCCGCTTCACGAGCGACGGGGCACGAGCGACGAGTCACGGGCCATTATGCTTGCTGTGATTTTTGGACCTTTGCCCAGGTGTCACGGAGTGTGACGGTGCGGTTAAAGACGAGCTTGCCGTTGGCAGAATCCGGATCAACACAGAAATAGCCGAGCCTTTCAAATTGATAGCGCGCAAGTGGCTTTGCGTCTTTCAAAGAAGGCTCGACCTTACAGCCGGTAAGAACTTCGAGAGAATTTGGATTTAAGTTCGCAGTAAAATCCTGCCCTTCGGGTGCATCATCAGGGTTCTCTTTTGTAAAGAGATTATCATAGAGCCGAACCTCGGCATCCAACGCGTGGCCGGCGCTGACCCAGTGCAGCGTCGCCTTAACCTTTCTGCCATCCGGAGCGTCGCCACCCCGCGTCGCTGGATCATAAGTACAATGCAACTCAACGATTTCGCCTTTGTTATTTTTAACCACATCAGTACAGCGAACAAAATACGCGTATCGCAGCCGAATTTCCCGCCCCGGTGCCAGACGGTAAAACTTCTTCGGAGGTTCTTCCATGAAATCGTCGCGCTCGATAAAAAGCTCGCGCGAAAATGGAACCTTACGTGTACCTGCACCTGCGTCCTCCGGATTGTTGATAGCCTCCATCTGCTCGACTTTGTCTTCGGGATAGTTGTCGATAACCACCTTTAGTGGCCGAAGCACAGCCATCACACGTGGAGACGTCTTATTCAAATCATCCCGAACGCAGTGCTCCAGAAGCGCCATATCCACCGTGCTATTAAATTTATTAACGCCGATGACATTGCAGAAATTCCGGATTGACTGAGGCGAATAGCCTCGCCTTTGCAGGCCGCAGATGGTCGGCATTCGGGGGTCGTCCCAGCCTGATACACGGCCCTGCTGCACGAGCTTGAGCAATTTGCGCTTGCTCATCACCGTGTACGAGAGATTCAGCCGGGCAAATTCTATCTGCTGCGGATGATAAGCGCCCAGCTCATCAAGAAACCAGTCGTAAAGAGGCCTGTGGTTCTCAAATTCCAGCGTACAAATTGAGTGCGTTATTTTCTCAACGGAATCCTCAAGTCCGTGTGCCCAGTCGTACATCGGATATATGCACCACTTATCGCCGGTCCGCGGATGCGCTGCGTGCAGGATTCGATACATCACCGGGTCGCGCATATTAAGGTTCGGATGGGCCATGTCGATTTTTGCCCGCAGGGTGCGTGAACCATCGGCAAATTCACCCTTGTGCATACGCTCGAATAAGTCGAGATTCTCCTCGATGCTTCGGTTGCGGTAGGGGCTATCTTTTCCCGGCTCAGTCAGCGTTCCGCGATACTGGCGAATCTGCTCAGGCGTGAGATCACATACATACGCCTTGCCCTTTTTTATGAGCTGGAGCGCGTATTCGTACATCTGCTCAAAGTAGTCCGAGCCGTAATATAGATGCTCGCCCCAGTCCCAGCCGAGCCAGCGGATGTCTTCGATAATCGAGTCGATGTATTCCTGCTCCTCTTTTATGGGGTTGGTATCATCGAATCGCAGGTGGCACTGGCCGCCGAATTCCGCTGCGATGCCGAAATTAAGGCAGATGCTCTTTGCATGTCCGATGTGAAGGTAGCCGTTCGGCTCCGGCGGAAAGCGCGTTACGACCCGACCATCCCACTTGCCGGTCTTGAGATCGTCAGCAACAATCTGCCGAATAAAGTCAAGCGATGGTGTGTCTGCTGTGCCTCTGCGGGCTTCGGCTCCAGGCTCTTTGTTATTTTGCCCATCATTTAGTGTACTCACTGCTTAAAGTCCTTACTCTTAACGTTATTCAAATTCCGCTTACACATGCGGTAGGCGATTGCATTTTAGCAGATAGTTCTTGTTCTGTCCAACTCGCTAATTGTGTCGGCGCAGATATAAGCCTTGGTACGTACACAAATAGATATATTGGGAGACCGAACCAGGTTGGGCTAGTCACCGCTAGTAGTGTGTCAAATTCAATTAGGTAGGTTGTCATTCCGCACTTGATGCGGAATCCAGTCTATTAATAATTTTGGATTCCCGCTTTCGCGGGAATGACAAGCCACAAAAACAATTTTGACAGACTACTGGGTGAGTCTTGGATATGTTTGGCCTTTCCAAAGGAAGAGCACAATTATAGAAACAGCTGCACCCGAGGCGCTTGGCAATCAGGTAGCTGATGATAACGTGGTCGGTCTTGAATAAAGGATCGCTTTTTCATTTTTTCTTCTTTACGATAGCCAGCCAGTCCTGAAGGTTTTTAGCTAAAATCTCGACGTCTTTTTTGCCCATGATATGCTCGATTATTGCCGGTGGGACTTTAAGCTTAACCATTGCCCGGTGAGCCTTTTGCCAGAGCCGATCCCGTCTGGCATCCGTATCGGCTAAGTATAGTTCAGTTACCAACTCACTTAGTTTCTGCAGCATTATCGTATCGAGATTGTCATAATAGTTTGATATAACCGCCTTTTGATATTGCGAATAATCATTTTTAGCCATACAAGGAACCTCTTCTTTATTATTCGTAACGACCTTCTTTTACAAGATACTTTCATATAAATCAAGCTGTCGTCGTTGCAGGAGTGCTTTTTGCTGGCTTTGTGAGGATGCATCGTTATAATCTCTTCGTGCGTACATGGAATCGGTGGCCCTGGTCGGAATCGATGGCTCTGAGGGGCAGAATGCGAAATGGGATGCTACTTGTCTTAGGTTGTCTGGTTTTGGTACCAGGGTCGCGTTTACTGGCTCAGACCGGCCAAGGGCGTAGCGGTTCTGTGGCAAAGGACACAACAACATATAGCATGGAAGATCAGAGTATATGGATTGGCCAGGATTTGCACCTGGCTGGAAAAGAACTCGCCAGCTTTAAGCTACGAACCGATGAACATGTTCTTATGTTTGAACAAGGATTTTCAGCTTCGGTTGGGGCTAATCAATTCACCTGTGATAAGGCAGTCGTATGGTTGAAACCTGTGACGAGTCAAATTCGCGATTTAGTTCGTACCGAATATAAAGGTCAAATGTATTTGCAGGACAACATATCGACAAAAAAAACCAAAAGTGCCTCAGTTACCGACTTAAGCCAGATGGTGCATAAAAAGGGCGAATCAACGCTGTTACGCTTTACCGTCGGTGGCGATGTATTTGTAACAGCCGAGGAGAAAAAAACCGCCGACCCTCGCGGTTCAGAACTTTATGCAAGGGCGCTTGCTGCGGTAGAGCCCGGCACGCTACAGGTACCACCAGAAACGGAAGAAACAACACCCAAACCTACAACTGAGACAAGAGAACAAGAAATGTTGGTTGATAAGAAACCTGAGAAGCGTGCTCAAGCTGGGCCCAATCCTGGTATTGAAAAGACTCTTGTTGCGAACGTAGTCAACATAGCCCCAGCCGGTGATGCTTCTCTTGTAGTGGAGTCGGCAAAGACGCCTGATGGTAGCGATATTATTACGATAATCGGCAGGGTCTATCTGTGGTGGCAACAATTGAATGAGAGGACCGGACGGACACTTCTGCTTGAATTGCAGACGGATAATGCTGTTATATGGCACGAGCCAAACGCTGTGGCGTGGGAACCGGGCCCTGGAGCGGAATCAGCAAGTCAAGAAAACGTAAGCGCAATCTACGTCTCCGGCAACGTTGTAATGACCGAAGGCCAGCGAACGATTCGAGCCGACGAGATATATTATGACCTTGTTCAAAAAAAGGCACTGGCAATAAACGCTGTGCTCAGGAGCTTTGATGTATCTCGTGGCGTCCCAATCTACGTCAGGGCAGCAAAGTTAAGACAGTTAGCCGAAGACAAGTTCAGGGCTGAAGATATTATTTTGACAACGAGCGAATTTCATGTGCCTCAAGTTTCGCTTAGTGCCTCGGACGTAACCATTATTGATACGACTTCGGTTGACCAGCAAAGCGGTGAAGTCTCCGACAGCAGCTATGATGTGCAAATGCATGATGTTCGGTTTAATGTATACGACAACACAATTCTCGCCTGGCCGGTAGCGCGCAGCAACCTTCAGAGACCGGATGTTCCGCTGAAAAGTGTACGAACAGGTCATGACAGCACGTGGGGAACATCGGTCGAGACACGCTGGTACCTTGCAAGGCTTTTAGGATTGCGAGAGACAGAAGGAACTGATAGCACTTTCTCGCTGGATTACTATGATAAGCGAGGCCTGGGTAGTGGTGTGGAAATTGACTACGTGAAAGAAAACTACTTTGGCCGGATATTAGTCTATACGATTCACGACCATGGCGAAGACCGCCTCGGCAGAAACCCAAGCAGAAAAGACATCGAGCCACCTCGTAAGTCCCGTGGGCGGTTTCTCTTCCAGCACAGGCACTTTTTGCCTTACAACTGGCAGCTAACCACCGAAGCCAGTTACCTATCTGATGAAAATTTCCTCGAACAGTACTATCGTGGTGAATTCAATGCGGGCAAGGAACAGGAGACGCTTATTCATTTGAAGCGTATCGAAGATAACTGGGGATTTTCATTTCTGGCTAAGGGCCGAGTGAATGATTTTGAAGACAAGCTGGAAGAAATGCCCGGTGCCGAATTTCACTGGACAGGTCAATCGCTTTTTGACGACAGATTCACTTTTTATAGTGACAGCCAAATAAGCAGGTTCCGACATCGCTTCAGCTCAGACGGTACGCCTACCGGCGAGCAAAGTTTTTATACAATGACATCCACCAGGAACGAGCTTGATGTGCCGCTTGCTATTGGACGGTCGAAAGTGGTACCCTTTGCAGCAGTTACGTTAGGGTATGATGATGGTGGTGGTTTTAAGACAGATATTGATGGTGTCACCGCAGAGTCAAGTAAAGAAATCTGGATAAGTGAAATGGGCGTTCGTCTATCGCCTCAACCCTTCTGGAAGATCTATCCAAATGTAAAGTCGCGTTTGTGGGACTTGAACCAGCTTCGTCACATCATACAGCCGCGAGCGGTAGCCGTTGCTTTCGGGCAGAGTGACGCCGTTGCAGAGCAGCGTGATACTCTGAATGTGGGCCTTTCTCAGCGGC
>CAYNTC010000068.1:0-9736 GCA_964399795.1 uncultured Pirellulales bacterium
TGGCTGGTCGCATCGCCACAAACGGAGCAGGAACAAGGTACGCTACTATACCAAATAGAATCACCCATACCGCAAAGTACCTCGTATAGAATGATAATATCTTTGTGAGCATACTGCGTGAAAGTATAAGACCTAAGAGCATAAGGGACAACACATATTTTAGCGATACGTCACTGTGTTGTTGTGTAATATAATACCAACCTAAGAAATATATGCTCCTAACATCAAGTTAAAAGCATGGATTTGCTGCGTTTGATTCGATGGAAGTCGTTACGAGACCTGAAAGGCTGTGGCAATCTCAATCACTTAAGGGCACGAGATTGTTTCGTTTTGCTCACGATGAAGGCAATCAATGCATCGGATCGACTTCGGTGCCGCGTTGTGCAATTGACATTGCTGCGCAAGGAAAAAGCCCCGCTTCTATGCGGGGCTTTTCCGTTTTACATGGTGGGCTTAAAAATATTATATGATTATTTTTTGGATAGTCTTAACGGGATCAAGACGGTCGAACGCCCATCACTGATCAGAAGCAGTACAATGCCCTTTTTAGAAGCCTTCTCGATTGCTTCGTCGAATTCTCTGCGATTTTCAACGGGTTTTCGATTAACCTCCATGATTAGCATTCCAGGCTCAATTCCCTTGCGTTTAGCCTCAGAACCGGCCTCAACACTGGTTACGACAACTCCACTTAGACCTTCATAGCCGAGACGTTTAGCTAACTCATCGCTTAGATCTTCAACAGTGATGCCCAATTTCTCGGTGATATCTGACTGGCCTAGCTTTGTTTGTTCACCGGCTCCGCGCTTTCCGAGTTCGGCTGTAATCGTTTTACGTTCGCCCTCTCTTATGACGACCATTTTGACCTTAGTGCCCGGCTTTTGCATTGCGACGTAATTACGGAATTCGCTTCCATTTTCGACAGGCTGGCCGTCAAATTCAACAATGACATCATAGCGCTTTAACCCTGCCTTTTCTGCAGCCGAACCCTTTATTACTTCGTTTATCGCTGCTCCTTTGGTGTCTTCGTCAAGACCGAGAGCAGCAGCCAAATCAGGCGTCAGCTCTACGAATACTACACCGAGCTGTCCCCAAACGGCGCTGCCAGTGTCAATGAGCTGTGGATAGACAAATTTAGCAAAATTTATCGGTATGGCCAGTCCGATACCTATATTGCCACTGGAGCCGAGGATTGCGGTATTCATACCGACAACCTTTCCATTAAGGTTCAACAAGGGTCCACCAGAGTTTCCGGGATTGATAGCGGCGTCGGTCTGTATAAAATCCTCAATTTCAGCGACCCTAAACCCACTGCGTCCTTTGGCACTGACTATCCCAGCGGTCACGGTGCGAGTCAGTCCAAAGGGATTTCCTATTGCAATGACCCATTCGCCGACCTCAAGCTTGTCGGAGTCAGCCAACTCGATGACAGGGAGATTTTCAGCATCGATTTTGACAAGAGCTACATCCGATTCAGAATCCGTACCAACGATTTTACCATTGAGTTCACGACCGTCCGCGAGACTAACGGTAACATCCTCAACTCCTTCTACCAAATGATTGTTTGTGAGGATATAGCCGTCTTTACTAATGATAAAGCCAGAACCGCGGGCCTCCTGACGAGGTTCCGGCTGATTACGGTAGCGACGACGGTAATGTGGGCGTAGAAAGTACTCAAAGAAATCATCGCCAAATGGATTGAACGGCTCACTAAAAGGCCACTGTCGCAATACCGGGTAGTCTTGCGAAGTGACGACCTTTTCAGCCATGATTCCAACTACAGCTGGGGAGGCTTTTTCCGCGATGGAAGCAAAGGCTTTACCCATCTGACGTAAAGTTGTGATGCTGTTTTGATCTTCGGCAAGAGCCGATAGCGGAATTATAAAGAGCAGCAAGAAAAGGAGAGATGGAATGAAGATATAGCGTGAGTGGATTCTACTAATTTTAAAACCGTTGGATTGCATTTTTGACCTCCCGTTAATCAGACTGAAACAACACCACAAGGCTAAGGCAGACGCTGCAGACAAAGCCACGCAAATTAAGTACGACTTTTATACGATTCTACGGCGAGAAAGTTCATGCTGTCAAAGCTTTTTTTACATTAGGAGGTTGTACTAATGCAAACCACAAAGACGCCAATGTCTGAGTTAACTAGACGGTACTGGATGACAGAAGATATTGGAGGAAAACGCAGAGGACAAATGAAAAATATAAAAAAGCTTTTATAAAATCAATTGACATGGCAGATATTCCTGGGTGAAAATGCCTATAGTTAAAAGTACTATAATAACATGTCAGATATTATCAGGGAGGTTTAAAATGCGAGTGATAGAATTTCTGGATAAGTCGGGAATAAAATACGTGGTCACTGAACATAAGCCAGCATTTACAGCACAGCACATGGCGGCAGAGGAACATGAGCCAGGTGAGTACGTTGCTAAGCCGGTGATCGTTAAAGCCGATGGCAAACATATAATGTGCGTTCTTTCAGCATGCTACAAGATTGATATCGGCAAGTTGAAGAAGCAATTAGGTGCTAAATCGCTTGAGCTGCTTCAGGAAAACGAGATGAATAAGATGTTCCCTGACTGCGACCTGGGAGCAGAGCCGCCTTTCGGTAACCTGTACGACCTTCCAACGGTCATAGATAAGGCTCTTGAGAATGACGATCATATATTGTTCCAGGCGGGCACACATGAAAAAGCTATCAAAATGAGCATGAAGGATTACCGAAAGCTGGTTTCACCGAAAGTACTTGAATTCAGTTACCACATGACCTCGTAAACAAAGGATGATTTACCCAAGCAACGTAAAATTCTAACGGCCTTCTTGGCAAAGCCTGTATTTGAGTACCAATGGTTCGTATAATCTTGCAGGCGGTATAATTTATTCGCACAGAATTACGGAAATTAGTATCCTGGAAACACAGCTCAATTCTGATTTTAGTATCATCTAACAGGACTCCTAAGAAATTATTTACCGGTCTTTATGTTAAGAGAATACTATATATAGTATAATTGAGCGATTGAAACCCTTACATGTTGACCAGAAAGGGCTTTTCAACCGTGATAAGGAAAATTGTAAAATTTTTTTCGATTTCCAACTAGCTTATGTTGACTTAATCAAAAGTTAAGATATAATTAAACTATAAGCGGTTTTATGACGAACAAAGCCGTAGTAAACTCCGAAGATATAATAGTTAAAGGGCCTTGTGCTATTGTGGCTTATGCTCGCCGAACCAACGGCAAGAGGCCAGCTTTCGACTACATAGAAAACTTGGAGATGGATGACTGGGCAAAACTAGCTAATTCATTCAAAAGAATGACGCAAGTTGGCAGGATTTGGAATACAGAAAGATTCAAAAAACTACGTGGGAAAATATACGAATTCAAGGTCCATCCTAAAGTTCGCGTTCTATGTTTTCAGATTGGAATCACTTGGCTTTTGACACAAGGATTCGATAAGCAGACCGGCGATACACCGCCGAGACAAATTACGCGTGCAGAACAAATAATGAAAGAACATATATCCTTATTGCAACAGTAACAAAAGTGGAGAATAGCTTATGGCTAAAAACTTCATACAAAAGCTCATGTCTGATGACGAAGGTAGGAAACTCTATTTTCGCGAGGACTTAATATTCGAAGTTACAGAGGCCATTAGCCGGGCCATGGAAGAAAAAGGAGTTAATAAAGCAGAGCTTTCAAGACTTGCACGTGTCAGTAAAAGCAATATTACGCAGCTTCTAAGTGGCGATCATAATATGCGGCTGACGACCGTTGCTGATCTTCTGTATGCGCTTAATTCTAAATTAGAAGTCAAAACTGTCCCGATAGATGTCGACAGTATACAGGAAATGTTCGAGGTCAACGCGGATGATAATTGGATTCCTGCAAAGGAGTTCATAGTTGAGGAATCGGAATATAATGAACTTAGCAAACTGGAAGAGACAAAACAACTTACACAGGCGGCTTAAATTATGGCAGGAAAAAAGAAAAAAACTAAAAATGTAAAAACAAAAAGGGCGTTCCCTGGGTTAATGGTTTCTGATCGAGTAGAGTTAAAAGATGTTCGCTTAATAGGCTCTAAGTGCAGTCTAACACCTGAAGCCACCATGGGCAAAAAAACGTATAATATAGACTACTCAACTAAGGTTCATAAAGATGAGAAGAATGGCTACCTTATTGTCATTCCAGAATTTCACTTCGAAGCTTTTAGGGAAAGCAAAACTCAAAAACCAGATATTATCATTGATGCTTCTTTTGTTTTAACTTATAAAATAGATAGCTTTAAAGGCCTAACTCAGAAAGGATTCGAGCAATTTGCGAATTTAAATGGCATATACAATGCATGGCCATATTGGCGAGAATTAGTACAAAATACAATTGCCCGAATGGGCTTATCTTCTCTCACTATTCCTGTTTTCAGAATTGTGGGGCCACCAACGGAGAAAGTATCAAAGGGAAAGATGACAAAGAAAGCTCTAAGCAAGGTATAGACTTTGCTTAGAGTGATATAGACTGTATATGGTCTTGTGGAAGCAGTTGTTTTTTGAAAAGTGAATACGGGGGCGAACGGTTTCGACCGGATGACGGATTGACAAGCTGCATGTCCAGGACGCCGGTTGGCCTGGCTAATCATCCGGCAACAACTTTAAACGGCAACTATCAGTTGCGCATGGCTGCCTAAGAGGTCAGCCCGTCCTGCTCGGCTTTGCCTGTGGGCTGAGTAAGGGCGTCAGACAGCAGGCTGGCCAAATCAGTTGTTCGGGCTGATCTGGCAAGATTAATTCCGAAATAGCTAAGCTAAGAGCCTGTCGTTTGGCGCTTGTCGAGGCGAAAGAACAATAAAGCGACTACGCATGTAGAGGCTTGTCTTGAAGCATCACGGGACGGGGGTTCGAATCCCCCCGCCTCCATTTTGCCTTCATAAGTCCAGATAATTAAAGAAGTTATGCAAGGTAACTGCCAGTTAGTTTCTGTTAGCTTAATAAGGTATCGATGTTACAAAGGGCCCAAAGTCGACTCTCTTTTTTCCTCGATTTTGTATTCACTATAATTAGTATCGCGATAAACTTCAATTGCCACATCAGGACATATTATAGCACAGAAAGCACAACCGAAACAATCAATAATGTTGACTACCTTTGCAGGAAAGTAACCGTTTTTGTTGGAGTGTTTAGATATTGTGATGACATTTTTTGGACATGCTTCTACACATAGGCCGCAACCTTTGCACTGTTCAGTATCAATTTTTATTTTGCCTCTCACTTTGGTATTTATACCCGTCTTTGTTATGTTGACATAGCTTGAATTACAATCCACCCACCTGGGCATAACCCGTAACACTTCGTACAATAAGCACACTCATCTACCATCTCCGGAAGAATAGCTACCTCCCGATTTATTCCTCTGCCTTTGAAGTAAACCGCGTTTAATTTCTTGACATCTGCACAATATTGTACACAAAGCCCACACAGACAGCATTCAGTATGCTCAGGAACAAAGCGAGATTTTTCTACTTCAAACTCTTTTGCCAGGGCCGGTACCGTTGGCCACAGCAATTCGACAATCATTCTACGAATTTTTCTTATTTTTTCAGAATTGGTTTTTACAACAAGGTTTTTTTCAACAGGATAAACACAGGAAGCAACCAATTTTGTCCTTTTATTCTTCGATATCTCCACCATACATAAGCGACAGACGCCGGATGGTTTGAGTTCATCGTTATGGCAAAGAGTCGGAATGTAAATACCATTTTCGCGGGCAACTTCAAGGATTGTTGCACCTTCTTTGGCCTGTACTTTCTTTCCGTCAATTTCTAACTGTATCCTTTTCATTGTTATTCCCTCATAATAGCCTTCGCAGTCAGTACCGGGCATAAAGTGTGTCTTGCAAAACCACAGCCTTTGCCTTATCAGGACAGACAGTCAAGCAGATTCCACATTTGATACACTTCTCCTGGTCAATAACATATGTTTTATCCTCGGTTTCGGAGATTGCATCCGTTGGGCAATTCTTCGCGCACTGTCCGCAACCCAGACATTTATCAGGATCAATGAAATAACCAATAAGCGCCTTGCACACACCTGCGGGACAACGTGTTTCTTTTATGTGTGCTTCGTACTCATCCCTGAAATGTTTGATTGTACTCAGGACAGGATTTGGAGCTGTTTGACCAAGGGCACATAATGATGCCTCCTGGATAAACTCTGATAGTTCCTCCAAGAGCTCAATATCGCCTTTTTCGCCTTGGCCATTTGTTATATTATTCAAGATTCTAAGCATCTGTCTGAGTCCCTCACGGCACGGGACACATTTCCCGCAGGATTCCTGGGCAAGAAACTCAGTATAATACCTGGCTGTGTCTACCATGCAGGTATTTTCATCCATTACTATCATTCCACCCGAGCCCATCATCGATCCAGCTTTCGTAAGCTCGTCGAAATCGACGGGAATATCAAGCATGCTCTCAGGCAGAACCCCTCCGGAAGGACCGCCGGTTTGTACGGCCTTAAACTTCTTGCCATTAGGGATGCCGCCGCCAATATCATAGACGATTTCTCTTAAAGTTATTCCCATAGGTACTTCCACTAAGCCGGTATTGTTTATCTTTCCAACCAGAGAGAATATCTTAGTACCTTTACTATTCTCTGTGCCAATGCTTTTGAACCAATTGGCGCCTTTATTGATAATAAATGGCACATTGGCCCAGGTTTCCACATTGTTCAAACATGTAGGTTTATCCCACAGGCCTTTTACAGAGGTATGAATGTATTTCGGTCTTGGCTCACCAACTTGGCCTTCAATAGCACTCATAAGGGCGCTGGATTCACCTGATACAAAGGCACCCGCTCCTCGATGGATAAAAACGTCAAAATCGAATCCCGAGCCAAGGACATTTTCCCCCAATAGACCATATTCCTTAGCCTTCTCAATTGCAATTTCCGTATTCTGCAATGCCAATGGATACTCCTGGCGCACATAAATATATCCTTCATGTGAGCCAATAGCATAAGCCCCGATAAGCAGACCTTCCAGTACGCTGTGCGGGTTGCCTTCCAATAAACTTCTGTCCATATAAGCTCCGGGGTCACCTTCGTCGGCGTTCACAATGACATACTTCGGCTCACCCGGTGCATTGCGCGTGCTTTTCCACTTTCTTCCGGCCGGAAAACCGCCTCCTCCTCTGCCCCTTAAATTAGCTTCTTTAACCTCTGCCAATACCTGCTCGGGTGTCATCTGAAAAAGGGCTTTGGACAAAGCACCATAGCCACCAATGGCAATATAATCATTTATATTTTTTGGGTCGATAAATCTGTTATTTCCAAAGATGATGCGATTCTGATGTTTATAAAAGGGTATTTCACCTTCACGCACAATCTTTTGGCCGTTGCTATCCTGGTACAATAGTCGGTCCACCATCTTCTTCTCTATCAGCGTCTTCTGGACTATCTCAGATACATCATCCGGCTTTACATGAAGATAACATATCTCCTCAGGGAAGATAACGACTACAGTGCCTCTCTCACAGAAACCATGGCATCCTGTCTTACGGACGTCTACTTTTGCTTGTAGGTTTTTACTTTTAATCTCATTGACAAAAGCTTCAGCTACTCCTTCACAGCCGTAAGCGTGGCATCCTGTACCCGAGCAGACAGTTACACGCAGCTTATTTGGGTCTCTCTTGGCCAATATTTCTTTTCTAAGCCTTTCCAAATCAGCGGCTGAATTCAACCTGGGCATAATTTTCTCCTTTCTCACGACTTACTTTGCACGAAGCGGCAATCTCCTGGATTTGTTTTGTAGAAGGATTGCTGTAATACTCTCCGTCAACTACCATCACCGGCCCTAAAGCACAACACCCCAGACAATGAACCGTTTCCAGTGTGAATAACTGCTCTGAATCGGTCTGGCCCGGCTCAATACCCAGGATACAGGACACCCTGTCAACTAAACCAGCAGCTCCGCGAACATGACAGGCGGTCCCAGTACATATCTGAATCAAGTGTGCTCCACGGGGTTCCAGACTCAATGCCTCATAGAAGTTGGCGATAGTGTATATGTTGGTATGCGGGATATTAAGCCGTGTTGAGACCCACTCCAAACAGTGTCGTGGAAGCCAGTTAAATTCCATTTGTATATCCAGAAGAATCTGGATCAATGCGTTTTTCTTAAATGCATATTTTTGGATAATACCATCGACCAGCCGTAAATCGCGAACTATATCCAGTACTGCCTTGCCTTTCTCTTTAACCTGACCGAGCCTGTCGGCATGGTATTTCGCCTCTGATTCAAGGCATCTTAACTCATCGAAAAACTGCCGCTCTTTGAAGCCAAGCGAGTAATATTGACCTAAAACTTCCAGGCCTTTCAAAACAACATTTTGTTTGTTTAACGGGGCTTTTTCAGGTGCCGCCAATGGTGGTGCCGCCCGCTCGGTGACTTCGGCCTCTTTGGCTGGTTGGCCCAGCTCCATTCCCTGCCTGACGGATTCAAGAAGTCTTTCCGGGGCAAACGGCTTAGCCAAAAAGTCCGAGGCCCCCATTTTCATTGTTTCAACAGCAGAATCAATCGAACCGTAACCGGTTATAACTATTGTTACAATGGATGGATCGAACTCGGAAATCTTGGCCAGCACTTCCATGCCGCTAATACCTGGCATTTTGAGGTCTACTAATACAACTTTTGGATGGGATTGCTCGACAAGTGTCAAGCCCTCGGTTCCATCCCGTGCAATTGCCGCCCGGAGACCTTCAGCTTCGAGGGTTTGCCTGCAGCCCTCACATATTGATTCTTCGTCATCGATAACAACAACATCCATTGTCCCTGGCTCTTGAAAATCTGACTCTGACGTTATCTGTTCTTTGGCATACATCATAAGCTCCTTCTGCTCATAATGAATATTACTACGTAATCAATACAATCACTTTGAATCCTTCGCAAAGTCCTTGCCAGGTTATTAACTATTTGAACTCAAATATACTCAATGACGTAACTATTTTCCCAGAAAGAAGTTGTGGCTAATAAAATACTTGGAGGATAATTATTGATGTGAGAACTGGAAGATGAAGGTGGTGTTTTTTTGTACCAATGATGGTTAGAAACGGGTAATGTAGTACCACTATTAACTTATGAATCGATTTTGATTTTATATTTACGGATTTTTTCTCGCAGCGTTTTACGGTTAATTCCGAGATACTCGGCAGCTTTGGTCTTATGACCATTAAATTGCTTCAGCACCTTGCTAATCTTTTCCCTTTCCATTTCTGCAAGGCGGTTACCCCCTAAGGAATTGATATTACCTTGAATTGTTGATTCATTGAATGACAAATCATCTAATTCAATTACTTTTCCCTCACATGTTACTATTCCACGCTCAATTGTATTTCTAAGTTCCCTTACATTTCCGGGCCAATCGTACATTTCCAGAGACCGCGTCGCCTCGGCTGAAATGCTTGTTACAGCCTTTTTCTTCTGCTGGCTGAATTTCTTTAGAAAGTACTTGGCTAACACGCCGATATCCTGTCTTCTCTCTCTCAGAGGTGGTATACTGATGGGCACGACATTTAGACGATAAAAAAGGTCTTCTCTGAATCTCCCTTCCTTAATTTCTTTTAGCAAATTCTTATTGGTAGCAGCGATGATTCTAACATCCACCTTTATCTTTTCTAAGCCACCTACCTTGGAAATTTCCCGCTCCTCGATGACACGCAGCAGTCGCGCCTGCATATTGATAC
>CAYNTC010000069.1:0-9676 GCA_964399795.1 uncultured Pirellulales bacterium
AATATGCTCGATAGCTTGCAGGCGACACAGCAAAAGCTTCGCCAGGCAAACGTACAACTCGATGCCAAAATAGCTGAGCTTTCCGAGCGCAATATCGAGCTTTTCAAAGCCAATAAGATAAAGAGTGAGTTTCTTGCGAACATATCCCATGAGTTCAGGACGCCGCTTAATGCGATTCTCGGTTTCGCACAAGTATTGCGTGAAAAATCAACACTTTTGAAAAAGGATAAGAGGCATAGGTACGCAGAGAATATTATCAGCAGCGGAAACAGACTTCTTAATATGATTAACGACTTGCTGGACCTGGCAAAAACTCAGGCAGGAAAAATGGAACTTCACATCGAACAGGCCTCTTTGCAGCAGTTATGCGAGACTTTGGTGGCGTCTTTTTCTCTGCTGACAAAGAAAAAGAGAATTAAAGTAAAAACCGAAATCGATTCAGACATCCCGGTGCTCTCGACCGATGCCGGTAAGGTCCAGCAGATATTGTACAATTTTCTAAGCAATGCTGTTAAGTTCACTGCGTCCCATGGACGAATTGAAATCCGCGCTAATATGCTTGATGAAAAGACCGTGCGAATTTCGGTAAGTGATACCGGCTGCGGCATCGCAGAGCACGACAAGGAAAAGATATTTGAAAAATTCCGCCAGGTTGATGGTTCCCTTACTCGCGAATCAACCGGCAGCGGCCTAGGCTTGGCAATCAGCAAGGAATTAGCTACCATGCTGGCGGGTAACGTTGGCCTTGAAAGTAGGCCCGAAAAAGGCTCAACCTTCTGGCTCGATATCCCTGTAACGCTTACTGTAGAGAAAAAACAGTCCGCATAATATTGGAATGCTCTCAGAGGCGTAGGGTGGGGCTTTCATCCTTTGCATCCCTTAGGCAGAAGAAAGGATGCCCCGGCTGTTTTTGCTGATATTCCTAAATGACGGCAAAGAGCCTTGGTAATTGGTAATTGGTTACTGGTTATTGGTTAAGGGAGGAAAATAATGTGCAGGTTTTTTGTTTTATGTCTTGTTGGTTGCGTAAATCTGGCTGTGCTTTCTGGTAATTCTGCAGCCGAATCCGGCCAAACACACCCATTTTCTGTGCACGATATGTTAGCGATGGACAGACTCTCCGATCCGCAGGTCTCACCGGACGGGAAATGGGTCGTCTTTGTGCTACGCAAGACCGATCTTGAAGATAATATTGGGCGAACTGATTTGTGGATGAGCCGTACCGATGGCACAGAGCTTTGTCGTCTAACCACTCATCCTAAGGCCGATACGAATCCGCGTTGGGCACCGGATAGCGAAAGTATTTATTTTGTGTCGGGCAGGTCCGGTTTATCGCAAATCTGGCGAATCCGAATCGACGGCGGCGAAGCTCAACAAATAACCGACCTACCTTTGGATGTTGACAATCTGGTCGTCTCGCCCGATGGAAAGTGTATCGCATTTACAATGGAGGTATTTCCCGACTGCAACGCGGTGGCAACAAATAAAAAGCTTGACCAAATCGAACAGCAGAAAGCGACCGGGCGAATCTATGATAGAATTTTCGTTCGCCATTGGGACAAATTCAAAGACGGCCGACGCTCACACCTTTTTGTGGCGCCCATCAGTGGAGGCAAATTAATTGATGTTATGAAATCCATGGATGCCGATACTCCTTCGAAGCCTTTTGGTGGGCCGGAAGAAATAACCTTTACGCCCGATAGCAAAGGCGTTGTTTTCACTGCCCGTAATGTTGGTAGAAAAGAGCCTTGGTCTACGGATTTTGATTTATATCTCGCACCTATTGACGATTCCGAGCCTCCGAAGTGCCTTACCGAAGCTAATCAAGCCTGGGACACGAATCCTGTCTTTTCGCCTGATGGTAAGGTGTTGGCGTATCTTGCTATGGGCAGACCCGGCTATGAGTCCGACCGATTCCGAATCGTTCTGCGGCCCTGGCCAAACGGTGAAGAACGGGTCTTGACTGAGCATTGGGACCGCAGCCCATCGTCTTTCTGCTGGTCGCCGGATGGTAATACCATTTATGCAACTGCGGCAAACCTTGGTCAGAGGTCTCTATTTGCTATCGATATCAGAACCGGCAAAGCCCGCACTGTTGTTCGCGATGGCAGCGTCAGGTTTATTGATGGTACAGACAGAAAAATAATCTGCGGGCTGAGTAATCTCCGCTGTCCGGTTGAATTGTATTCGGTCAGACCGGATAGTAGTGATATGCGAAAGCTTACAAATATTAACGCTGAGCAGCTCGCCTCCGTTCGCGTGGGTGATTATGAACAGTTTACTTTCAAGGGATGGAACGATCAGACGGTGTATTGTTACGTGGTTAAGCCTGTCGATTTTGAGCCTGACAGGAAATATCCGGTGGCTTTTTTGATTCACGGCGGCCCGCAAGGCTCGTTCGGCAATACCTTTCACTATCGCTGGAATCCACAGGTCTATGCCGGCGCGGGCTACGCGGCGGTGATGGTCGACTTCCACGGCTCGGTCGGATATGGCCAGGCCTTTTGCGATTCCATCCGCGACGACTGGGGTGGCAAACCACTGGAAGACCTTAGAAAGGGATTGGATGCTGCACTTGAGCGCTATCCGTGGATGGATGATGACAGGGTCGCTGCGCTGGGTGCTTCTTTTGGCGGCTATATGATTAACTGGATAGCTGGCAATTGGCCCGACAGGTTCCGGTGCCTGGTCAATCATGACGGCGTTCTCGATGAGCACATGTCATATTTCGACACCGAAGAGCTGTGGTTTCCGGAGTGGGACCATTTGGGCACGCCCTGGGACAATCCGCAAGGTTACGAAAAGCACAATCCGGTTAATTTCGTTAAGAATTGGAAGACGCCGATGCTGGTTATCCACGGCGAATTGGATTTTCGTGTGCCGGTAACCCAAGGCCTTGGTACGTTCAACGCTCTACAAAGGCTGGGCATCCCCAGTAAGCTGCTTTATTTCCCCGATGAAAACCATTGGGTCTTAAAGCCTGCGAATTGTATCCTCTGGCACGAAACCGTCCTCGCCTGGCTCGCCCAGTGGATAAAGGAATGACCAGATCATCCTCCAATAGATTAAGCGATGAATATTTGAGTAGCAGTTTAGCTTTTGCTCACTTTTTTCTTTTTATTCAGAAAGGAATAATGTCGGGCTTACGGAAAAATGTTTTGCCAAAATCATAATATGGCGCATGCTCAGTTTTCTTTTGCGATTCAGGATCTTTGAGCCGAGTTGCCTTTGGTTTAAAAGTCGCCCTAAATCAGAGCCATTGAGATCGTTCTCGTCTAAAAGGAATTTCAAGATTTCTATAGGGTCTGTTTTACGAATAGGGAAATGTTTTTCTTCATAGGCCTTGATATTGTTGGCAAGAGATTCCATATAAGATTGCTGAGTTTTGGTGAGGTTTTTTCTTGCCGCAAGTTTCTGGACTATAGCCAAAGCTTGTTTGTACTCAACCTTCGTATGTATAGGCAGCAAAAACATTAGGCAATCCTGTAATCTCAAAAAATCGTCCGGTAGCTTACCGGAGGCTATTTCTTTAATTTGCGTTACTGTGGTACTCATAATTTGTTTTTCCAATCTTTTTTATCATACTCCTTGTGTGTTAATGCGACTTCTATTACTACTAATTGTCCTTCATAATTTACTGCTGTTACCAATCTGTATTTATTGCCTGAAATATTAAATATTACATATCTCGCCTCTCTTATATGGACTAAGTCGGCCGTGCCAAAGGTACTTTTTATATCATGCCATTTACTCCAGTGAGCAGCTTCGACTATATTAATCCAATTTCGTAGCGGCTTTTCAGCACGCCTTTGTTGCTTCCAAAACTCCTCTAACACTCCTTTGCCTATTATATCCACGAGTACATTATGTACTCATTTCGACAAAAAAGCAAGAGGAAATATATAATTTTCTAAGATTTTTCTGCCCAAAATACATAAGTATTGGGATACCAAAGGATTAGCTTGGTTGATAATTTGGCTTTTTAATATTCAAAACAATTATGGCCTGTAATTTTTGTAACATCAGTCATTGTCGACAGCGAAAAACCATCTTTTATTTTCGAATCTTATAATTATATGTTATGTCACGAAATAATTCTGAGCTGGTTTTAGAAGAGAGAAAGTGGGAAGTTCAGGCTAATCTGCATAAATACGACTTAGTAAAATTTAACCACGCTTGTAACACTGGTCTAAATGTTAGGTGTTTAGCCCATTGTTTGCCATGAGATTACGAACACCTATTTACCTATGCAGAAGCGGGAGAATATCGCCTCAAGTATCTGCTCGTCTACGTGCTTTCTTTCGATATCGCAGATAGCCTTGTAGGCGGTGCGAAGCAACATTGCAGCAACCTCGTCATTAGCGGCCTTTACCTCATCGATCGCCTGGTTGATGTTGTCGATAGCCTCATTGATTGCCTGTCGATGTCGCGCGGTAAGTGCCAGGGCATGGCTTGTATCTTTTGATTTGTATTTCGTGCCTGTGATTAGCTCGATTAGTTTTCTATCGACAATGTCCCTCAAGCCTTGCAAGCCGGTATCGGTTTTAATGGAAATCGGCAGAAATTTAATGTCGAAAAAATTCTCCAACCTTTCTAATCGCTTGGCTAAGTCGGCCTGCGACAGCAAATCTACTTTCGTAGCTACCGGGATTAATGCCTTAGGCTCAATGAGCTGGCGGATCGATACGTCTTCTGACCAATCAGCTTTTGTTGCGTCCACGCAGAATATAACAACATTGCTATTGTGTAGCGCCTGCATAGCTGCCTGCTGTGCAAGCTCGTCAAGCACATTCTCGGCTAAGGCTATTAAACCGGCGCAGTCAAATAGCACACATTGGTTATGCCGAAGAGTTAAAAGGCCCGTAAGTACATCTCTGGTGGTCTTCGATTCATCGGAGACAATACTTCTTTCCGTGCCCAGCAGCTTATTAAGCAAACTGCTTTTGCCGGAATTTGGTGCGCCTGCAATCCCCACAGCGGGAAGGTCAACCACAGTTTCAAATCTGATACTACTTCGGAGTAGCTCTAATAGCTCATGTTTTATCCGGCTTAGTCGTTCGGCAGCTTGCTCGGCTGATATAAACTCAATATCCTCGCCGCTAAAATCCAATCCCGCTTCAATTAGACTAAGACATTCTATAATTTCGTTGGTGACTTTATTTATTGTATGTCCTAATTGACCTTCGAGCAGTTTTTCAGCGGCTGTTAATTGTAGCCGATTCGAGCTAAGGATAACTTCGTTTACAGCTTCAGCCTGGGCAAGGTCGACTTTACCATTTAGATATGCCCGGGCGGTAAACTCTCCCGGACCGGCATCGCGGATTCCCATTGCCAAAAGTTTAGATATCAACGTCTCAACCACCGCACGGTTTGTCTCAAGATGTAGCTCGGCAACATCGTCGCCTGTATATGACCGAGGCGAAAAGAATAGATATAGCTGTGCATCGATTTCTAATTCATCGTCAATTTTTACATAGCCTGAAGCGGTAAAATTCGCCTGTTTTGATTCGGTAGTGAGTGACCGACTAAGTCTTGAAAACTCATTAGCGTGAGCTAATTGTTCATTTGGTCTGAAGCACGCCATTTGGCGGCTAAAGATTTGCTCGCAGGTTTCGATAACAGCGGGACCGCTTATGCGGACAATCGTGCGCACACCATTTGGCGGCGAACTGATAGCTACGATAGTATCGTTGGCTTCGTATCTCGCATTTTGCATCTTTATAAGCCTCCGGCTTATTAAAACCCCCGCCGAAGGCGGGCAAGCTCACCTCTCTTCACGCTTCACGAGATACGCTTCACGCTTAAGTTTTGAAGAAAGGTTTAGGCTTTTTCTTTTTGACTTTGCCGCCGGTTTTACTGGTCGCTGAGACAAGGCCTTTTGATTCATCCTCTTCTTTTTTCTTGATATGCTTGCGGATGACATATTGCTCGATGACACCGGCAAAAGTACTGGCCATGATATACAGATTAACACCCGAAGGAGCTTTGTACAACATCAGGGGAAATAACAGCGGCAACATAATCATCATCATTTTTTGCTGCTGCGCAACCTGAGGATTAGTTGAGGCCTGGGATTGTGAAGGCATCAGTTTCTGTTGCAGATAGAAAGCAATCCCCATCAAGATCGGCAGCAAATTCAGTGACTCTATCTTCCAGCCTAAAAACGGCACCGTCAAAGCAGCAGGAAACGTATATGCTGCATCTGGAATCGAAAGATCGCTTATCCAGAATGGCAGAAACGGAGCACCACGCAGGTCGATGCTCGAATATACAGCCGACCATAATGCGAACCAAATAGGCATCTGTATCATCATCGGAAGCATGCCCATAATCGGCGATGCGCCTTGCTCACGATAAAGAGCCATTAGCTGTTTATTCATCTCGGTTTTATTATTCGCGTATTTTTTCTTTATCTGCTCGGCCTTAGGAGCAAGGGCACCCATTTTGCTCATGGATACCTGACTCTTCTTGGTGATAGGGTGCATAATTAGCCGCATAATGAAAACCAATATGATTATCACTACGCCATAGTTGCCAATAAAGCTGTACATCCACTTCATAATCGCCAGTATTGCAAAGGCTAAAGGCTTAATGAGCTTCTCGGGACAGCAGAAACAGAGAGAAAAGTCTATCGTCTCGACAAATCCGAGCTCTCGGTAATGCTTATTCTTACCGAAAATGCTTTTGTCTTTGGGCCCGAGGAACAGCTCAAAATTGTATATCTTTGAGCTGCCTTGTTGGTTACGTGGCTTGAGCTCGGCTGAAGCAATAGCCAGATTAAGACCTATCGTTTCGTCTCCGCTGTTGGCTTTACTATCCCTATCGGGATTATAGAATGAACCGGTTTTGTCTATTACCCAGTCACAATAGTCCTTGCCTTCGTCAGGCATCGGCACCAGAATCGCAGAAAAGTATTTATTAGCAGCCGCCGCCCACAGGAAGTTAGTATTAGCTTTTTTTGATATCAATTTTCTGTCTTCGATGGTTTTTGCTTTTTCCAAGGCTTTCAGGTTGATCCTTGTACTTATTATGTTGCCTTGGGGTTCTTTGAAACCGGCGATTACTTTTCGCATATCGCTTCTGAAAGCCTCTCTGCCGATTCCAACGGGACCAGCCAGATTGAAACGCACTTCTTGCTCGGAACCGGACAGATTCTCGATAGTCAGCTCGCACCGCAGCAGGTATGTGTCAGGGACGACAACATAGCTTTTCGTTAGCTTTATGAACTGCTCACCATTAGGGTCTGTTATGACCGCCTCGAAGGTGGCTTTCTCAGAGCCGTCGGACTCGATTTCTTTATCGAAGTTTTTCCAGCTTAATCCATCCAGGCCAAATTGTCGCTGCTGGTCAACAAGCACAAATTCACCATTTGCCAACGATAGAAGTTCCCTGCCATTTCTGTGTACCGGGGAAAGAAAAATCAAAGGTTGAGGGTTCTTGCGGTCCCGGTTATCGAACTTGCTAAAGGTCGCTTGCTTTATAGCCGCGCCTTTGGAGCTTAGCTTCAACTGAAACTCAAATTCACTTTTTGGGTCTATCGAACCCACAAGGATAGTTTTTGCCGGTCCACCCTCGGCATGGAAGTCGCTGGGCTGAACCGCCTGGAACTTTTGGCCCTCTGGCCAAGTTGAGCCGTTAGTGTTTGGCTTTTGTTTATTTGTTGTTTGCTGTAAGAGAACGCAGGGTTGTCTTGTCTGCTTGTGGCTTAGCTGCTTGTGGCTTAGCTGCGACGAGCTTGTAAAAAGCCCGGACTCAACTACAAGCCAACCGCAAAAAGCAACGAAACCAATCAAGATCAAAGTTAATAGAATTCTCATAACTTTATATCTCGTATTTCTTTTCATGCCTCATGTAATTTATACGCCTAAGGCGTATTTATCTTCCGTCGCGCAGCCGCTCGGCATGGAAGTTATCCAGCCGGTCGACGGCATGTATCTTTTTTATTGTGGTGTCTAAATCGTATTTGACTCTGACAAAATGTACCTTGTTTTTATTAACGTAAGCGTAGCTTGCTCGATTATCTTTGTCTCTTGGTTGTCCGACCGAGCCGATATTGATGATGGCCTTTTCATCATCGAGGATGGGGTAAACGCCATCGAGCTCGCTCGGCAGGTAGAAGTCCGGCTCGTCGAGAAAAACGCCGGGCATATGAGTATGACCTACAAAGCATATATGCTTTACGCGTTCGAAAAGCAGCCGAACTTTGGCAGGATTTGTATATACATCGTCGGGAAAGATGTACTCATTGATCGGCCTTCGTGGTGAAGCGTGCACAAATTCCATGATTACTTTGCTGTTTCCCACATCCACATCGAGCGACTGTCGCATGGGCAACTCTCCCAGAAATCGCCAGCGCCTATCGCTCACGTCTCTTTGCCTCTCGGCCTCAAGGACTTCACGCGTCCAAAAGCTTGCCTGCTCGGCGCCGTAATTGAAATTTGTAGGCTCATAAAAGACGGCGTAATCGTGATTGCCCAAGACGCACCACGAAACTTTCTCTATGATGAGGTCGAGACACTCTTTCGGATTAGCTCCATATCCAATCACATCGCCAAGACAGTAAATCGTTTTAATGCCGCGTTTTTCGATGTCTTCTAAAACGGCTGTTAGTGCCTCGAGGTTGGAGTGTATATCACTTAGAATCGCAAACATAGAGTTCTCACGTCTAAAAATAATCTATTCAATTTAAATTCTTACTCAAACTGACCGAATTTTATACGCCACAGGCGTATAAAATTGAAAACCAACGTAAATACCTATTTGACAACAATATATTACCCTTTGTCATTCCCGTGAAAACGGGAATCCAATTTGCTAAAAACTTTAATAGATTCCCGCCTGCGCGGGAATGACACAAAGAATCGGTCAGTTTGAGATTCTTACTAAATAGCAGAAACAACTCAAAAATACCAGAACATTTATCTACTCCTCTGTAAAACATGGTATTTACTGCTGATATGTTTGCGCCGATTCACCTATATTTAGTCCGCTCTAAGAGCTAAACCAGTTTGCTTAGGTCAATATAGCTGTTATAATACCGCTGATCGATGCTGGTTTTAAAATCCGAGGTGCTATTTTGGTAGGCATAACTCTACTTGAGACTCGGGGGCTAATAAAGAAGTATGCCAGTCGAGCCGTGGTCAATAATGTGTCCATTGAAATCGGCCAGCGTAGCATCGTTGGGCTTTTGGGCCGAAATGGAGCAGGCAAGACAACTACTTTTAGAATGATTATGGGTATGATAACTCCTAACGTCGGCTCGGTCATATTTGAAGGTAGGGACATAACAAAGCTGCCCATGTACAGAAGAGCCCGGCTGGGCATCGGCTATCTTTCGCAGGAACCGAGCATCTTCCAGCGTCTCAGCGTCAGTGACAACCTTTATGCCATCCTTGAGACAATGTCGATAACCAAAGCCGAACGTAACCAGAAAGCTAATATGCTGATAGAGCGTTTTGGGCTGAGCGAGGTAGCTGACAGTCAGGGCAGATACCTCTCCGGCGGCGAGCGGAGAAAACTGGAGATAGCCCGGGCGATGATAACGGACCCGTCGTTGATTCTTCTGGATGAGCCGTTTAGTGGCGTTGACCCAATTGCTGTAGAGGACTTACAGAAGGAAACCCGTCGGCTTGTTGCATCCGGCGTAAGTATTTTGATTACAGATCATAATGTTGAG
>CAYNTC010000070.1:0-9648 GCA_964399795.1 uncultured Pirellulales bacterium
TTATCGGACAAAAACACAGTTTACTTCAATGAACTAAAATACTGTGAACGGTTACCAATTTTGTTAAGTTCTACTGGCCAGCCCTTAGCCTTGGTTTTTTTCCTAAAGAGCCATTTTAACATGATACACCGTACTCCCTTCCTTGATTATAAAGATACTCTACATGCATATTCATTTACTACTCACTGGCATCAACTAACCTTGAGACAACTTGTAAGTCTTGAAATAATTGTGATGTGCTAATATTATATGTCGTTCAACTCCCACTTCCATCTGAAAGGCAAAATAATAAATTATACTCCTTTACCAAAGCAGATTTTTTTCAAAAACGTATGTTCCTCCTGAGCGATAGTTAAGATACGCTCAAGACTCTTTTTCTGTTCAGATAAAATAGGGCAAAAGGCCAAAAAAACAAACAATCCATAGAGAATACGCTTCGTTTCAGACTGTCATAATTTTAAGCTAATACTCTACCTATTGCATAATCTATCCTTGGCGCTACAGTTATATTACAATATAAATGTATGCTCATTTAATCCTAAATGTTGGCACATTAGTTGGATAGTTAATTCATTTTTCAGCAATGTTGAAAGGAGTAAATATCTATGACCAGAAAAATATCGATAACTTTGCTCGTTCTATCGGCCTTACCTTTTACCGGGTGTTCCACTGAGCAGACAACTAAAACCAATAAGAAATTGCAATATGTCGAGACAGAGACCGGCCGATGGCTTGTGCATGATATGAATCGGCCTGCGCCGCCTGTGATTAAGCCGGGGATAGACTGCCAGCCCCCTTCCGATGCCATTGTGCTTTTCGACGGAAAAGATCTTTCAAAATGGACAGATACTAAAGGCCGGCCAGCAGGATGGCTCGTACGCGACGGCTACGCTGAAGTAGTCAAAGATTCCGGCTCCATTAAAACAAAGCAGGGCTTCGGCTCCTGCCAGTTGCACATCGAGTTTGCTACTCCCGAAAAAGTCAAGGGACACAGCCAGGAAAGAGGTAACAGCGGTGTATACCTTATGTCCAATTACGAGGTGCAAGTCCTCGACTCATACAAGAACAAAACGTATCCCGACGGCCAGTGTGCGTCCCTTTATGGCCGGGCCGTCCCGCTTGTAAATGCCTGCCGAGAACCGGGAAAGTGGCAGTCATACGACATCATCTTCCACCGCCCAATTTTCAAGGGCGGTAAGGTAGTAAGAAAAGCCACATTTACCGTACTGCATAATGGCGTCCTCGTCCACGACCACGTCCAACTCGAAGGCACCACCGACTGGCGAGGCCCACACGCTGTTGGCCCATATCGTCCACACCGAGATAAACTACCCCTAATGCTCCAGGACCACGGCAATCCCATCAGGTACCGAAACATCTGGATCCGTGAGCTAAAAGACTAATTCACCTGCAGATAACTATATTGGTAGGACGAGCAACGAACAAAGAGATAAGCCGTAGGACGATGTTTAGCCGGCACACCTGTTGTGCCGGTAGTTTATAGTTCGTAGGGTGTACACCGTACACCAAAATTTCTTAATTTATGATTGGCATAAATCATTTTTCCGCGTTCACATATCATATACGTAAAGCGCGTACGCGCTTTACGTATGAGCTTTTTCTTTCGGTTGATTGTTAATACGCCGCAGGCGTATTAAGGCCAAACAAAAGAATGAGTGATGAATGAGATTTAAGGGTCCAAAATCTTAGCCAACGATTTGTTAGTTCGGAAAGTCACTGCTTTCTGTGCACTGTCCCCAGCCATTAACTCGTGCTACGTAGCGAGCCACTCCATTCTCCGCAGCAGCGCTGCTGCGAAGGATGAATTCGCAGAGTAGCATAGTTGGCTGTTCCTATTATTACATGAACGTGCGCTCGAGCTGTGTAATCACATTTCGTAATTCCTTGAGGATATCAGTGGTGTCAGCACGGACCTGTTGAACAAAAGTGTGACTGTTCATCCACTTCTCAAGCCATATAACTGCATCACTCAACTCGAACCGTACTTGATCTAAGTTGAGATAACCATCCTGATTGAACAAGTAGTGGACCCATTGATGTGGGCAGAGCCTCTCTTGTTTCTTTCGGATGGTTTCATCACTGGTTTCGTACATAAGTTCGACCAAGGCCAAACAAAGCCGACTGTTGAATTCTAGGTTGTTGTAGCAAAGCAGGACGCCGGTTTTGCCGCCGTAATTCTCAGGTGGCATCTCGACACAGTCTTTAAAGTCTTCGAGGTCGGGCGAAATTGAATTAGCAGCAAGTACTTCTCTAATGCTTGCCTCATGTTGGAGCCAGTCATGACTTGAAAGCCTGAGATCGATATTTTTGTGGACGATATGATGAAAACCGTTTATCAGATTCTTAGATTCCAGGTCACGAATAGCTGGTGCAACAAACTGTTTGAGCAATCGAAGTATATCGTGTCTTTCTCGCGATGTTGGAATATGAGTTTCTTTAAACACGTAAGATGCCTTTAAGCCCAAAGTCTCAATGTTCATACCCACTCATCCTTCACATGGTATAACACCAACCAAAGGAAAGCCAACCGGCGCCGGCATTAGCCCGTGCCCGAGCCAAGCTGCCGGTTATAAATAGTCCTATATTTTGATAATGCTCTTTTAGTCATTTCTTTGAAGGAAGTCGAGTGGTCGAGTCAGCACTTCGACCGGATTCTTTCAGCTTTTTCAATTTCTCAATGAGCTCCGCTTTTTTATGCTCCGGAGTATTCGGGTCCAACAGCTCCAGACGTTCTTTATCTGGAAGGAGGGACAACGTATCGAAAAGTTCTTTTATTTGTTGTGTCAGATCAGGTATCGGTAAAAGAAATCGCTTGTCTTCAAGAGAAAATTGACATTGCCAAATGTCACCGTTGTATTGATCAAGGAGAAGAAACGTCCATATGTTCTCTGTTCGGTACAATGTGAATCTTCCGATACGGCGACCGCTTTCATCCACCAAAGGCGAATTGTTTATTGGCAGTTTACACCGGATACCATCCTCGCTCACTGTGAAGCTCACCTGCCATAGTCGACCGTCGCGGGTATCGAGAAGCAAATACGTCCACATGTTGTGTGTTTTGAACATCCTAAACGGTACGTTGATGTCCTGAGGAGGGTCGGTCTCGAAATTGATGGTCTCTCGCTGACTGACTGCACTGGCAAACGGAATCAGGGATAAAGACAGGGTCAAAAGAAGAACATGCTGGATTTTCATTTCGTTTCTCCTTTTCAGCAGTTTAGCTCACCGGCCCTGCTTAACGGCGCGTCCAATTGCAGCCGCTGGTTCAACTTTCATATCCCGTGAAGCGTATCTCATTTTTGATCCCGCTTACGCTCAGAATATTATTATCGGGATTGTCGGAAAAGACAAGAAGAAAATCCGTCGCTCGTGACTCGTTTCCAGAGAAAATAAAAGCAAAGAGCACAAGAGCACAAGGGCATAAATGCGTAGTGGTGTTAATGTGGCGACACGGCTTACGACTGCCAAATTGGCACACTTCTAACAAGGTGCTTATTCCGTAACTAACTGTTTTAACATCGATTACGGTCTAAAAGCGGTTAGGCACGCTGTTTGCATCAATTATCAAAAAGATACGAAAAATTAGTGTAAACAAAAAGGTGCAGACATGAAATTCGATAAATTTACTCTCAAAGCACAAGAGGCGCTGGCCACCGCTCAGCAGATGGCGATGGCGAAGTCGCATACTATAGTCTCGCCATTGCATTTGCTAAGCGTGCTTTGCAGCGATGATAATAGCGTTGCGGTCATGATTTTGAAAAAGATCGGCGCCAATGTCTCGCGAATAAGAGAAATGACGAACAGTGAACTATCACGCCTGCCACAAGGTTCCGGCGGCGCTCAAATTATGCCCGACCAGGCTTTCAGCCAGGTTGTTTTAGATGCCCAAAATAAAGCTGACAAGATGGGCGATGAGTATCTAAGCGTCGAGCATCTGTTGTTGTCTCTAACTTCTGTAGATAGCGATGCAAAAGAGATATTAGGGCTCAACTCCATTACGCCCGAACAGATTGAAAAGGCCCTGAAAGAAATTCGCGGCACAGAAAAGATAACCGACCAGAGCCCCGAGGATAAATACAACGCGCTTCAACGTTACGGGATCGACCTTCTTGAGATGGCCCGCAAAGGAAAGCTCGATCCTGTTATCGGCAGAGATGAAGAGATTCGGCGGTGCATGCAGGTCCTTAATCGCCGAACAAAGAATAATCCCGTATTGATTGGAGAGCCTGGCGTAGGCAAGACTGCGATTGTAGAAGGGCTTGCTCAAAGGATAGTTTCGGGCGATGTCCCTGCAGGTCTTAAGAATAAGAGAATCGTCGCACTCGATATGGGGTCGCTTATCGCAGGGACAAAATTCAGAGGAGAATTTGAAGACCGGCTTAAGGCGGTGCTCAAGGAGGTCATCGGCGCCGAAGGCCAAATCATATTATTTATTGATGAGTTACACACCGTCGTCGGCGCTGGAAAAGCCGAAGGCTCGGTCGACGCCGGCAACCTGCTGAAGCCTTCACTTGCACGCGGTGAGCTGCGTTGCATCGGCGCGACAACGATCGATGAGTATCGCAAATATGTAGAAAAAGATGCAGCTCTGGAGCGGCGTTTCCAGCCGATCCTTATCGACCCGCCAAATGTGGAGCAGACAATTGCTATTCTTCGGGGACTAAAGGCCCGCTATGACGCCCATCACGGAGTTCGAATAACCGATGCAGCCCTGGTCGCGGCTGCAACCTTGTCCAATCGATATATAACCGATCGCTGGCTGCCGGATAAGGCTATTGATCTGATTGACGAAGCCGCTTCCAAGCTGCGCATAGAGAACGACTCACTGCCTGCCGAGTTGGATGGTATCCGCAGGAAGATAGTTCAGCTCCAGATCGAACGCGAGGCATTGAAAAAGGAAAGTGATACGGCAAGTAAAGGACAGCTCAAGAATACAGAAAAACAATTGGCTAACTTGCAGGAGCAGGACAAAGAACTGACCGCGCGATGGGAACACGAAAAAGGGGATATTGACCAGATAAAGCAGCTTAAGCAAAACATCGAGGATGCGCAAACTCAATTCGAAGATGCCCAACGCCAAGGTGATCTGGAAACTGCTGCTCGTTTGAAGTATGAGACCATAACAAATCTCAAAAAGGAACTTGAGGAAAAAGAATCTCAACTGGTCGAATCAAACGGTAGCAAGCTAATAGAAAACGAAGTCAACGAGGAACAGATCGCAGAAGTCGTATCCAAGTGGACGGGGATACCGGTTGTTAGATTGCTCAGCGGCGAGCGTGAGCGGCTGATGAAAATGGAAGAGCGCATCCGTAAGCGTGTTGTTGGCCAGGATGAAGCGGTTTCAGCGCTGTGCAACGCGGTTCGCAGGAGCCGGTCGGGCCTGTCGGACCCGACTCGGCCGATAGGGACGTTCCTGTTCTTAGGGCCAACCGGTGTTGGCAAAACGGAGCTTTCAAAAGCCCTGGCAGATTTTTTGTTCAATGACCCACATGCTATGGTTCGCATTGATATGAGCGAGTTTATGGAGCAGCATTCCGTGGCCCGGCTTATCGGTGCACCGCCCGGTTATGTCGGCTATGAAGAGGGTGGGCGGCTGACGGAGGCAGTTCGGCGAAAGCCGTACTCTGTGATACTGCTCGATGAGATTGAAAAGGCTCATCCGGATATTTTTAACGTATTGCTTCAGGTTTTTGATGATGGCCGGCTAACCGATGGAAAAGGTAGAACAGTAGATTTCAAAAACACCGTTATCATTATGACCAGCAACATCGCCAGCCAGCAGATTCAGCAACTAACCGAAGAGCAAGGAGCCGATTGGGAAATCGAGGCACACGTCAAAGACGTGCTGAAAAAAGTTTTTAAGCCCGAGTTCCTGAACCGGATTGACGAAATAATCGTCTTCCGTATGCTTACAAAAGGGGATCTGAAAAAGATCGTTGATATTCAACTTGGATACCTAGCTCAGCGTCTCAAAGACCGCAAGATCGAGCTTGAATTCACAGATAAGGCTCGTGAGCAAATTATGGACGAGGGCTATGACCCCGTCTATGGCGCCCGGCCTTTGAAGCGAACCATTCAGCAGCGACTGGAGAATCCGCTTGCCAGGGAGCTTTTAGCCGGCAAATTTGCCGACGGTGATAAAATAAGAGTTGACGGCGACGCCCACAAGTTCATCTTCCAGAAAACGTAAGCATACCACTTGATTTCTGTCCGAACCGCCTGTAGTATTCTTATAACCATAGCCTCGAAGAACAGTTCCTGCAACAGCGAGGCAGTTGTCTCATCTGCTGTTAAGTCAAGTAGATTGCAGACCGTAATGACAGGAAAAAAATAAGGTATATAGGAAAACCAAAATGGAAGCTAAGGCAATCTTAGAACAGGCAGAGAAGGACCGGATAAAATTTGTCACCCTGCAGTTTACGGATCTTCTGGGCGTCATAAAGGAAGTCATTATACCGGTCGAAGACCTGGCGGGAGCCCTGACCGATGGCGTTTGGTTCGACGGCTCTTCGATCGAGGGCTTTGCGCGGATACAGGAAAGTGACCTTTTCTTAAAGCCTGATCCGGCCACCTATGCTGTGGTCCCGTGGCTTACAGAGGACGGTAAAACCGCCAGGCTAATATGCGATATCTGTCGGGCCGACGGTAAACCATTTGAGGGAGACCCGCGATATATCTTAAAACAGGCAGCCGATGAGGCTGCAAGACAAGGTTTTATCTACAATGTCGGCCCAGAGCCGGAGTTCTATCTGTTTAGAACCGACGGTGAGAAAAGAACGACGCCGCTGGATTACGGCAGCTATTTCGACCTTTCCTCGCACGAAGGCTACAGAGCAATAAAGAAAATAATAGCAGCACTTGAGAGTTTTGGCATCAAGGTCGAAACGTCTCATCATGAAGTAGGCCTGGGCCAATACGAAATTGATTTTAATTATGGCCACTGCTTGGATATAGCCGATAAGGTTGTCACGTTGAAATATACTGCCAAGAAAATCGCTCAAATGCAAGGTCTACATGCGACCTTTATGCCAAAGCCCGTAATGGATATGGCTGGTTCTGGAATGCACGTGCACCAGAGTTTGCTTAACGCTGCGGCCAAATCGAATGCTTTCTATGATAAGGATCACAAGTACAATCTGTCCAAGATCGCCTTTAGCTTTATTGCCGGCCAGATAAAACACATCAATGCAATGTGTGCGATTCTGTGTCCTACCGTCAATTCTTACAAACGATTGGTTTCCGGCTTTGAGGCACCGGTATATGTCACCTGGGCTGCGATGAACCGCTCAGCGCTTCTGCGTGTGCCAAAGTGGTTCAAGGCTAAGCCCGATGCTGCCAGGATCGAGCTAAGATGTCCCGACCCGAGTTGCAATCCATATTTGGGATTTGCCGTAATGCTAAAGGCCGGCCTTGACGGAATCAAAAATAACTTGCAACCCTCCGAGCCGGTCGAAGAAAATATTTATCAGCTCGATGGTGAAAGCCTCATTCAGAGGAAGATTGACATTTTGCCGACATCGCTCTTAGAGGCCCTTAATGCTTTGAAGAAGGATAACGTGATACACGAGGTACTCGGCCAGCACCTCTTTGAAAGATATATTGACATCAAAACCAGAGAATGGGACGAGTTCAAAAAGCAGGTCACAAACTGGGAAATCGAAACATATTTAGATATTTTTTGATGAAATAAAAACAGGAGCGATTTATGAATTTTGAAATAGTAATATGGGCATTTATATTCAGCGATTACGATTATTTTAAATGGTTTGGGGAAAGAACAAGAGGAAATTTAATACGTGTTATTAAATGGAAAAGACTTAGAAGAGCAAAACCGACTCCAGAAAACATAGACGCCTTATGGAATGAAAATAATCATGACATTGATGAGAATGAAACAGAAAGGCGACCTTTTAGCATAGTAACCCGAGCTTTTTTATTTCATCTGAAATGGCCTATAGAATACCCAATCCTCGATTCTAATACTTTTAAAGCAATGAGAATATTAGATGAAAATTATAATTATCAGAGGCACGCAAACATTACGAATTGGGAACAAGATTATATGAGGGGTTACAGGCAATTTTTTCAAGAGTTTTACCAAGACCACCAAGAAGAAATCAATAATATAGAGATACCGCATATTAATGGCGTAAATAAAGAAATAATAAAAAGAAAGATTTTAGATAGAGCTCTTTGGGCATACGGCAGGAGTTGAAAAAATCGATATCGACTGTTATAGATATACGGGTAAACTGCGGAGGGCAAGATATTCTATCATCTGTTTTATGATGTAATTTTCAATTAGTTATATAGAGGTAGGGTGTGCTATGCACACCATAATTGAATCTTATTCGCCTACGGTATCTTTGATATCATCGAAACTCGGTGGTTTGGGGCGTTGGTCCCTGCAATCGCATAACCAATCAGAAGGGTAATATCCTTCTTCGACCAAGCGATGAAAAGTGGAAAAAGGCCATTGATGCGGACATTTCACCAGTTCATGCTTTACAGGATTATAGTGAATATAATTTAGGTGATGAGCCAGGTCATCTTCATCTCGAATTGTATGCTCCCAAAAACGCCTTTGCCAGATACCCCTTTCACGATGCCGTTTTCTGGCTGATGAAATGCTTACCTCATCGCCGCCCACTGCCAGCCAGAGGCGGGTAAACTCTTTCTTAATGCAGGCCAAACGAACCGAGAAATCAGGATCGTCATCCGGCAGCTTCCATATGCAGTGAAAGTGCTCAGGCAATAAAACAAATGCTAATGTAGCAAAGGACCGGCTGGAATGAACTTTGTCAATAGCCGTTCGCAAACAATCACGTGATTTTGGTTGGCAAAGAAACGGTCGCCGCTGGCCAGTTACAACCGTAAAGAAAAACGTTCCACCCGGACGAAAGATTCTACGGTAATCAGGCATAATTAGAAATAATACGTGAGTTTTAAAAGGCTATCAACATACAAGATAATGGTGTGCAGAGCACACCCTACGATATTATGAATAACAAAGGTGCAATATCACAGATTAACCGGTATTCCTCGGCCAGCGAGGTATTCTTTGATTTGTTTAATTGTGTAATTTCCGAAGTGAGTGATTGAGGCCATAAGCACTGCGTCCACTTTGCCATCAACAATTGCATCGTAAAGATGCTCAAGTTTGCCGGCCCCGCCAGAAGCAATTACAGGAATACTGACCGCATCGCCTATAGCTTTGTTGAGTTCATTATCGTAGCCAGCCTTTGTGCCATCAGCATCCATGCTGGTAAGCAGTATCTCACCTGCGCCCAATTCTTCAGCTTTGACAGCCCATTCAACGACATCAATATCGGTTGGCTCCGAGCCAGCTTTGACACAAACCTGCCATCTTCCTGTTTTTGTTTGTGAACGACGAGCATCAACGGCAAGAACAACACATTGACTACCGAAACGCTCAGCAGCTTCTGTAATCAGCTCTGAATCTTGGACCGCTGCGGTATTTACTGAGACCTTATCGGCGCCGCTTCGCAGAAGCGTATCTATCTGCTGTATTGTCTGGATGCCGCCGCCAACGGTAAATGGTATGAATACATTTTCAGCAACCTTTTCAACGAGTTCAACAATGGTTTCACGAGAACGAATCGTGGC
>CAYNTC010000071.1:0-9642 GCA_964399795.1 uncultured Pirellulales bacterium
CCACCAAAGTGCAGCTTGTTGGTTTCGCTCCGGAACCACTGGATATGACTGCCTCCCGACAATGGTGGCTTTGGCTGCCCGGCGGGACTGTGCTTGGCTTTATGTTAAGTATCGCATTTGCCTTTCTTGTTGAAATGCTCAACGACCTGGTACGAACGCCCAGAGATGTGGCCAGGTTCTTGCACATTCCACTTTTGGGTGTTATTCCTGATGAAGCGGAGGACAAAGATGTTCGTGATGTCGACCTTTGGCACGTGGTTCGCGACGCCCCTTACTCCATAATAGGTGAAGCTTACAGGCGATGTCGCACGAATCTGGAGCTTTCGAGTTCTGTGGAAAGCTTGAAGACATTGCTTATTGCCAGTGGCGACGCAGAAGACGGTACTACCTCTGTAGCTGTTAATCTCGCAACGGCTTTTGTTGCTAAGGAAAAGAAAGTGCTGCTTATAGACGCCAACTTCAGGCAGCCGAGTCTGAGTACAATATTCCCTAGGACAAAGGACAGCGCTAACGGTAATAAACCAATGCGTTCTGATTCTGGTTTGAGCACGCTCTTAGCGGGCCGCTCCAGCTACAAGGATGTCATAAGGCCCAGTGGCCCCGAACTGGCTTCGGGGGACTTCCACATCATTGATTCAGGATTGGTGCCTTCAAAGCCGGCAGAATTGCTCACGAGCCCTAAAATGGAGAAGTTAATCAAAGAGTTGAGCAATAACTATGACCATATCATAATTGATGGTCCACCGATATTGTTGGTCAGCGATGCAAAAATCCTGGCACGACTCGTTGACTCTACGCTCTTGGTTTTCAACGCGTATGCTACAAAGCGAGGCGCAGCCATGCGAACAATTCAAGAAATGAGAGAGGTGAACGCAAACATCATCGGCTGTATATTATTCGCCGTAAGGTCTATGAAAGGCGGATACTTCCGCGAACAGTACAAGTCATATCGAAGATACCAAGCCTCACCCCGAAGCCAGTTCGGGGTCGGTTCAGCTTAGTGCTGTATCCAATTTGAAGCTCCAACTATCACTGTTTCGAATAGGGCTTGCTTTGCATACTTAAGCGAAGTTTTGATTTGTCATGGCTCTTCTAAATGGCATTTTGTAATTTTGGAGACAACATAGTGCTTTCGGCTGAAGAATGCCTTTGCCAGGTCAATTTTATTTTTTATTGAAAATAAGCATACCGGCATATTCCAATTTTGTAAAGTAGAGTGTAGAATACCGATATTTGTATATGTCAAAAGCTATTATTGTGAGGTCGTCAGATGGACAAGTTCTTGGTAACCGGTGGAGCTGGCTTTATCGGGTCGAATATCTGCAGGAAACTCGTTTCACAAGATTGTTTCGTAAGAGTTGTTGACAATTTGCTCACCGGCAAGAAAAGCAACCTTGCCGATATTTTTGACAGGATTGAGTTTGTCGAAGCCGACATGGGCGACGAGACCGTTGCGCGCTCGGTGATGAAGGATGTTGATGTCGTCTTGCACCAGGGGGCTTTACCATCTGTGCCACGAAGTGTAGATGATCCTGCCGCTACGCATAAGCATTGTGTTGATGCAACTTTTACGCTTTTATTGGCTGCGCGTGATGCTGGTATAAAACGCTTTGTGTATGCGTCGAGTTCAGCAGCTTATGGTGATACGCCAACCCTGCCTAAGGTCGAGACGATACCTCCCAGTCCTCTCTCGCCATACGCCGTGGGCAAACTTGTCGGTGAATATTATTGCTCGGTCTTTTACCAGGTCTATGGTCTCGATACTATCTCACTACGATATTTCAACGTTTTTGGTCCATATCAGGATCCAACTAGTGAATATGCCGCAGCCATACCAGCCTTTGTAAAGGCTATGCTGAATGATAAGTCCCCGACAATATATGGCGACGGCCAGCAAAGCCGGGATTTCACATACATTGATAATGTCGTCGAGGCAAATCTGCTTGCTGTAAGAGCAAAGCAAACGAAGGGCGATGTCATAAATATCGCTTGTGGTTCGGCTGTCACGGTAAATGCAATTATAGACGCGATAAATGGCCTGCTTGGCAAGAATATAAAGCCAACTTACACTGATCCACGTCCTGGTGATGTAAAACATTCTCTCGCCGACATTGCGCTGGCCAAGAACCTGATTGACTACAAACCAATCGTTCCGTTCCAGCAAGGTCTTGAAAATGCTATAAGCTGGTATCGTGGTAATCTGTAGCCTGTGATTGGTTTTCCATTTATTGGACTTTATTCCTGGCTGAGCTTTTCGTTATGTAGAATCGGGGGTAGAGTCCTTGTGGAGTTTGTATTCAACACTGTCGACAAGCGCCTGCCAGGAAGCTTCAATGATGTTCTCCGAACATCCAACTGTGCCCCAGATATGGGTTTTATCCCGCGATTCGATTATCACACGTACACGAGCAGCGGTTCCGGCTCCTGCATTGACCACGCGAACCTTGTAATCGATCAGGTGAACGTCTTTAATGCTTGGATAAGAGTTTTCGAGCGATTTTCGTAGAGCGCCATCAAGGGCATTAACAGGGCCGTCTCCCTCACCAACAACATGTTCAATTTTATCGCCGACTTTCAGCTTAACAGTGGCTTCTGTGACAAGCTCACCAGTCCTGCGTTTTTCTACCGTAATGTGATATTTAATGAGGTCAAAATATGGCTTATAAAGGCCCATGATCTTCTTGACAAGTAGATCAAAGCTGGCGTTAGCTGCCTCAAATTGATAGCCTTCGTTCTCAAGCTGCTGTAATTTTGTAAGTATCTTTTTAGCCAGTTTCTTGTCTTGAGCTAACTCTGCTTTTTCAAGCTCGGATAAAATATTGGATTTGCCGCTCAATTCGGAAATAAGGTATCGACGTTCGTTGCCGACGAGTGCGGGCGAAATGTGTTCATACGTGCGTTTGCTTTTGCGCAGGGCGTCCACATGTAAGCCTGCCTTATGAGCGAATGCACTTTCTCCAACATAGGGCATATTCATCACCGGTGTCAGGTTGCATATCTCGAATACAAAGCGTGATACCTCAGTTAATGTCCTTATTTTTTCCGGTTCGAGAACCTCAAGGCCCATTTTAAATGCCAGGTTCGGTATGACCGCACACAGATTAGCATTGCCACATCGCTCGCCCAGGCCGTTAATCGTGCCTTGTACATGACGTGCGCCCGCTCGGACGGCGGCGAGACAGTTAGCTGTAGCACAGTCGGTATCGTTGTGCGTGTGAATGCCGATTACAATAGGACTGAATCGTTCACAGACTTTCTTGGTTATTTCGTATATTTCATCTGCTAATGAGCCTCCATTAGTGTCACAAAGGGCCAGCACATCGGCTCCAGCCTCGGCCGCTGCTGCCAGAACCTTCATGGTGTATTCTTGATTGTTTTTGTAGCCGTCGTAGAAGTGCTCAGCATCGAAGATAGTCTCAAGGCCGTGCTTCTTCAAGTACTCGACCGATTCTGCACAAAGTCTAAGATTCTCTTCCAACGAGCAGCCCAACACATTCGTCACGTGCATATCCCATGCCTTACCGACCAACGTGGCAGCCTGAGTTTTGCATGATAGAATCGCGTTCAGCGATACATCGTCACTGATGCTGGTATCAGCTCGTCGAGTGCTCCCAAAGGCCACAATTTTTGTATTTTTCAGCTCCAGTTTGCTAACTTGCTGAAAGAATTGCATCTCCTTAGGATTGGAAGCTGCATACCCGCCTTCGACATAGTCTATACCGAGTTCGTCAAGGCACTTTGCTATCGATAGTTTATCTTCAAGCGAAAGGCTAACGCCTTCGGTCTGCATGCCGTCGCGCAAAGTCGTGTCGTAAAGAGTTATTCTGTCCATTAGTATTTTCGAGGTCCCGTTCTTTGTTCAACTAAGCCACTGACACTAGGATACCACGATGACTCCAAGTGTAAACTTGGCCTGATTTTATTTCAATGGGCGGCAATGTAAAGGACAAAGTTTTTTGCTATCTAACCAAAGCCGTCTAAATTCTTGGTAAATATCTTGCGAATTAAAATTTCTTAGGTAGAATTCAGGTTTTGCCTAATTTGACTAAAGCCAGTTATTTTGTCTTTTTGATATGTTCTTGACAGAAATATTAAAGCCAACATGTATTAAGGTTCCGCTTGAGGGCGAGGATAAAAATGCTGTCATTGCCGAGCTGATAGACCTGCTGGATGCAAATGGGCTTCTTTCCGACAAAAAGGCTGTCTCGGAGGCGGTCTTCACGCGTGAGCAGACACGTAGTACGGGAATAGGCTCCGGCATTGCCATACCGCACGGCAAATGCAAGGGCCTGAAAGAACTCGTGATGGCTCTTGGTATAGCTCATGAGCCAATCGATTTTGAGAGTGTAGATGGCAAACCAGTCAGGATCGTCATGCTTCTGGCTTCACCAGCCAATCAGACCGGGCCACACATCCAGGCTTTAGCTCAAATAAGTCGGCTGATGCTCGACGAACAATTTAAACAAGCGCTCGAAAAGGCAAGCTCAGCGGAGGAAGTGTACGATCTCTTCGGTAAGAAGGAAAGAGCCTGAATTGCGATCTTACCAGTGTTGCAGATTACTATAATGGTCTACACATAACACCTTGCGTGTGTCATAGGTTTTGGTTTGTAGGCGTCGTCTCCCACAAAATCAGGCCGAGTTCGTAGGGATTAACCAGGTCACGGTGCCTGGGTAAAACTCTCACGGCCACACCATGTTGACCGGTTCTATTGCACAGTATTGAGCCGCTAAACCAGTGCTCGCCTTTCTGTTCTGAAGCGCATTCGTGATTCATTCTCGCACCGGCACCATCCTTGATGTTTCCCCACGTATCGACTATGCCGTGATAAAGTTCAACTGAAACGTCGTCAGGATTAATCCTGCCGAGCCTGACAAGCGTTCGGATGCTCAATTCTGTCCCGACCTTGAGTTGCGGGTGTTTGGGATTTATCTCTTTGTTTATCTCGCCATTATTGACCTGCATTATTACGTCTCTGACTCCGAGTTCGGGCCAGGATTTTCTCATTTCAGACTTCCATTTTGAAAACTCTTTAGCCTTGGTCATAGCTTCAGCCGCCAGGTAGCGCCACCTCGCTGTGGCTGGATTGTAGAGCCGACGCGTATACTCGGCAACCATCCTGTGCGTATTGAAACGAGGAGCAATCCACTTTAGGGAGTTCTTTATCCGACGTATCCAAGCTCGCGGCAGGTTATCAGCCGAACGGGTATAAAATAGCGGAACGACTTCATTCTCCAGAATGCTATATATGGCCTGTGACTCGACCATGTCTTGATAATCTTCGTCCTGACCACTTTCACTGGCTCCAATAACCCACCCACCATCCGGTGTGTAGCCTTCACACCACCATCCGTCCAGTGTGCTCATGTTCAGTACACCGTTCATCGCAGCTTTCATGCCGCTTGTTCCGCTGGCCTCCATCGGTCTTCGCGGGTTGTTTAGCCAAAGATCCACACCACGAACCAGGACTCTGGCTATGTCTATGTCGTAATCCTCCAGGAATACGACACGTCGTCTTACTACGTCTTGATTAGCAAAGTGCACAATGTGACGTATGATGTCTTTACCCGCTGTGTCCTTCGGATGTGCCTTGCCTGCAAATATAATCTGCACGGGGCGCTCCAGTGCATTTAGCAGACTTATCAGCCTTTCTGGATTCTTGAGCAATAGATCACCCCTTTTGTAAGTGACAAAGCGCCGTGCAAAGCCTATAGTTAGTGCATTTGGATCCAGAACCTCTTCAGCCCGGTTCTGCTCCGAGTGGTAAGTGCCGCGACGTTTGAACTGAGCCTTGAGCCGCTCGCGCGTAAAAACGATCAACTGCTCCTTACATCGTTGGTGTGCTGTCCATAATTCTTCATTAGGAATCCGGTCGATGTTATTCCATACAGATTTGTCATTAATTGACTCAGGCCAATCCGGCCCAAGATACCTGTTGTACAAAGAGTGCATCTCGGGCGATAACCAGCTCTTTATATGTACGCCATTGGTGATCGATATGATTGGCACTTCTTTGGCTGGAACGCTCGGCCAGAGGTTACCCCAAATCTCACGTGAAATCTGTCTGTGTAGTTTGCTGACCCCATTGATATAGCCGCTCAGTTTCATTGCTAAGATTGGCATTTTGAATGGCTCGTTTTCATCGTCTTGGAGCATCCTGCCTAAGCCCAAAAAATGGTTTCTATTAATACCCAGATGTGGAAAGTAGCTGCCAAAATACTTGTCCATCAATTCAGCAGGAAATTCATCAAGCCCTGCTTTAACGAGCGTGTGCAGGGTAAAGACATTACTAGCTCTGGTTGCCTCCATTGCTTCTTCAAACGTTAGATTTTGCGTATTTCGCAATTCTCTGATTCTTTCTAATGCCATGAAAGCAGCGTGCCCCTCGTTCATGTGGCAGACGGTTGGTTCATAACCCATAGCCCGAAGAGCCTTTAACCCACCGATACCTAACATCATTTCCTGACGAATCCTCAGTTCACGGTCACCGCCGTAAAGACTGCTTGTAATCATGCGGTCCACGGGCGAATTAGCAGGTATGTTTGTATCCAACAAGTAGAGCTTCACTCGACCAATAGAGACACACCAGATTTGAGCCAGCACACATCTGCCTGGGTATTCGACAGAGATAGTTAAGGCTCGGCCACTGTCTTTGCGGATCAGCTCAATCGGCATGTTTCGGACATCATTCTCGATATACACCTCCTGCTGCCATCCATCAATGTTTAAATACTGCCGAAAGTAACCTTTCTGATATAAAAGCCCAACACCGATCATTGGCACGCCCATATCGGATGCGCTCTTTAGGTGATCACCTGCAAGGATGCCCAAACCACCAGCGTAGATGGGCAATGATTCGTGAAGACCGAATTCCGCACTGAAATAGGCGACCAATGGTTTACCGGACTCCGGACAGACCCTGTCAAGCCAGGTGGGCCCTTCGAGATAGGACGTGAGCATATCCGTAGCTTGTTTCAACTCGTGCAAAAAACTCTCATCGGTGGCCAGTGCCTCCAATCGTGCCTGTGAAACGGTGGCGAGGAACCTGATGGGATTGTGCCCACAAGCTGCCCATAAATTATTATCGATACGCCTGAATATCTCCAGAAGCTCGGGGTTCCACGACCAAAATGTGTTTCCTGCGATAGTTTCAAGGCTCTTCAAAGCATCCGGCACGGCCGGCAAAACTGTGAAGCTACGCACGTTAGGCATTTGCGTCTCCTAACAAGGTAAATCGTGTATTTTGCCGTACTAACGCCGCGACAAGCAGCAACTCCTCATCAATTTAATCGGCAAATCTACTCATTCGCTTAACAGTAAAAACCGATGGAAACATTGGGTTTGATAGATGATGCGCGTCCGATATTTTAGCTAATTTACCCACTGATCCAGAAGTAAAAAAGGCCTGTCTGAACAGGCCTTTTATACTTTGCTGGCTACCTCCACTGATGCCGTGAGAAAGGAATTTGAAAAGAACCCATTACATCTATGTGGGTAATCGTTGCTTGTGTCCGAAAGTCCTATCGAGTAGGCATTTCCGATCCAGCAAGGCCTGATTTCCCTGAGTACGGGTATCGGTTCTTTCAAATATACGCTATCTGCACGAACACCGCAGGGGTCAGCCTGCAATTTCTTTTGTACCAAATTCAGCACCCAAAGTCAAGGTTGTACCTAAAACATTGGTATGTAGTAACTTTGCCTTTTCTTTAATTTTCGGCTGTATAGTGGCTTTTTCTAAAGCCAAATTCTGTTAAAAACTGCCAGAGAACCCTCCATTACTGAAACGACAAATCTGGCCATAGGCTAACAAAGTGAACTAACTGTAGCAATATCGGGCTGTGCCTATGGTTCAGCCCAAGTGGGCTTATAGAGTTCGCAGTTCTGCCCCCACAGCGGTAGCCAGATTCTTCACGATATCAGCCTGAAAGTGATCGACCGTATCATGAGTCAATGTTCCGTCCTGGTCCCGAAATAGCAGCGAGAGTGTAACGCTTTTTTTGCCTGGAGCAATGCCCTGGCCCCGGTATATCCCGACGAACCGAATATCCTCCAGTTCATCAGGAGCCTTTTGGTTCACAGCTTCTGCAATATCAGCCCAACGAGTCTGCTCACCGACAACAATCGACAGATCCCTCTGTATCGAGGGAAATCTTGGTATGGGCTTAACTTGTACCGGTCCAATCGAGCGAGCCAGAAGCGTCTCGACGTTGAGTTCAGCACCACAGGCTGTTACATCCTTGAGGGCAGATCGCTGCTTCACTGTCTGCGAAAAAATCCCAGCGCTACCTATTGTACTTCCATCTACGTTGATTTGCGCACCGATTTCGGCCCAGCTAAGTTCGGCAGGAATAAAAGTAATGTTGGCGTCTCTATTGATGTTTTTCACAAGACCTTCAATTACACCACGCAAGTCTCGTATGTCATTATCATAAACCAGCGCCAACCTGGTCTGTTCCAATGGTAGGTTATCCTTTCCTTTTATAGGCACAAAAGCGTCGGCGATTTCAAATATCTTGCACGGTGAATTACCTACGTTGCGATTTGACTTTAGGACACCCAGCAACGAGCCTAACAAACTCTGACGAAGCAAATTCGCACCTTGCCTGGCCTCATCTCTTGCACTCAAATGCTCATTGCCATCGGTCTGTGCGAAGAGTTCAGCAGATGACTTGTCAACAAAGCCCACAGTGATAGTCTCGTAAAAACCGCAGCCGTTAAGATATGAACCTATATTTTGAATCGCTTTCTGACGTGGGTCCGGAGGCACCGCCTCGATTTCGATCTTGCGCTGAGTGTGTATTTTATTATAACCGTGAACGCGAGCAACTTCTTCAATCAGGTCGACCTCACGATAAATGTCACTACGCCACGAAGGTACTAAGCAGACTACTAAATCATTATTTAGTTTTGGTTTGAAACCTAATGTCGTTAAGGTTCTAACAGCTTCTTCGGCTGGTATCTTGATGCCAAGCAATTTATTAAGTCGCGACATCCGCAACTTGACTTTTTTCGGTGATGGATTTTGTGGATAAACGTCGACTACACCCTTAGCAATCCTACCGCCAGCAACTTGTGTAATTAACTGGCACGTCCGCGCCGACGCCCAGTCCACCGTTTCAATATCAACCGTCCGTTCAAAGCGAAATGCAGCCTCTGATGGAAGTGCCAGCTTCCTTGAAGTTGTACGGACGCTTACCGGATCGAAGTAAGCATCCTCAAGAAGAATCGTAGTTGTGGAATCGCTCACTTCGGTATCCAAACCACCCATCACGCCAGCTATCGCTACAGGTTCTTGTGTATCGGCGATGATCAGCATATTGGGCTCAAGGTCACACTGTGTGCCATCGATGCTGACTATGCGTTCGCCTGCGACGGCCTTTCTAACTATTATCTTACCTTGTGCTAACTTGTCGTAGTCAAAGGCGTGGGGAGGCTGGCCGGTTTCCATCATTGCGTAGTTCGTTGCGTCGACAATGTTGTTTACGCTCCGCAGACCAATCGCTTCAAGGCGTTTCTTTAGCCAGTTAAGTGAAGGCCCAACCTTTACTCCTTCGATAATACGAGCTGTGTATCGCCCACATAAATCGGGATCTGCAATCTCAACGCTTGCAAGCTCTGAGGTATCTTTTTCCAGCTCATCTA
>CAYNTC010000072.1:0-9387 GCA_964399795.1 uncultured Pirellulales bacterium
CGGTGCGGGTGGTAAATTTTGTAGCCCAGGGGACAATCGAACACGGTATGCTTTCAATACTGTCATTTAAGCAATCCCTTTTTTCAGGCGTTCTTGACAAAGGAAAAGACGAGGTCTTCCTTGGTGGAACGAGGCTGAAACGATTTATGGACTCGGTTGACAAAGCAACAGGTGCCATCCCTGAATCAATGCCTGGGCAGCCCCCTAAACAAGCCCGGACCGGAGGAGATGATGATGGTACAGACAAAGAAGTTTCAGTTGAAACAAAAGAAAAGCAAGTGCCGCAAACAGAACAACAACAGGCCTGGAACGACCTTGTTTCAGCAGGTTTATCATTCGTTGATAAACTTAGTCAGATGTTGCTTGGACAGAGAGACGAATCCATTCTCCGTAGTACTACAAAGGATGAATCACAGCAGCCGGGTTCAGAGGCGCTTTCCGGAATAAAAATTGAAACAGATAAAGCTACCGGCCAGCGTCATCTTAAATTGCCAATACCAAAAAAGGAAACTCTTCAAAGTATAGCTAATCTGCTCAATGAATTTTCAAAGAAAATATAATACGGATCCGAAAAAGTGGTTGCGCTTTAGCGAGAAGCCTTTGGAAACGGCTATATTGTTAATACGGTGTGGCAGCCTCAAAGCCGAAGGCTTTGGGGATGGTTGCACAAGGATATACGACCCTCCAAACAGCGCAAGAATTTTCTATGATACGTATAATATACCACCTCTATCTCATCCATCTTTCGATAGGCACGGTTAAAAATTGCTCAAGGTAGATGCCTTGGCTGCCAATCAGGAGTCGCGGGTGCATGTCACCTTTGTAGGTAAATACGCCTGAGGCGTATAAAAAGGCTCATTTTGAAATAAACCATCCCCCCTTAGTGGAGGCTGCCATCCGACGGATTTATTGGTCATGATGTACACGTAGAACTCATTCACATTCACTATTGTAAGGGTAATCTTATTCGCAAGCCAGATGCTTCACTTCGTTCAGCATGACAACTGTTGCTGTAGCTCCTGAGCAAAGCGAAAGGGCTCAGCTACAAGTGATTAGCAATTGGAATTAATTCTTGCGTCCTGTCATTCCCGCGAAATTTATCCCTAAGGGAGCGGGAATCCATAGGTTCATATGCACTGGATACCTATTTTCGCGGGCATGACACAATGATAGGTAGTCTGTCAAAAAGCGCAGTTATTTAATTGGATTGGTATGATTAGCAATTGCCTATGTAGTATGGACAGGCAAAATGACGTGTGGCAGCCTCAAGCGTAGCGGCTCGACTGAGGATATTCGGCTGAGCTTGGTCGAAGCCCTCGCCGAAGTCTTGGGGATGGGTACGCTTCTATGGATAAATTGATGCTAAAGGCCCAAAAAAACTACCTACAAACTCGACACGCACCTAGGAGTCGCCGGATTACAGGAAAAGCCTTGCATAATACCTCTGCTCCTGGCAGTGTATGATGTATGCCATCGCTTTTAATCCGCATTTCTCACGGTATTTTGATCTGATACAATAACAGTCTATGTTCAAAGCACGCATTAAGCTCGATTATGAGACTTCTGGATTTGTGGTGGTGAGAAATGCGGATTAATCAGTAATGATACAGTTTTCAGGGATCATGACATTTTTCATAATCTCCTGATTTTAAGCCAACAATACGTCAAAACGAGTCTATTTTAGGCATCTCATTCTCAAAATGGCTGACGAAAGAGTCGATGTATACAATGTCCCAAGCTGCGAAAATGCCCAAAAGGGGGAAAAACGGCAGAAATATCATGGTAAATTTGGTAAAATAGCATATCGAAATTTTTTGGAAAAATTGACTAACATCATTGTGGAAAGGAGCTGACATTAATGAAGAGGCAACGGCGACACCAATGGGGACTGTTAATGATAACCTGCATGGTCATATTATGGGCTACACGACCTTGTATTGCGCTTGTCATAAGTGAGGTGATGTACCATCCTGCTGATGAGGATGAGACTTTAGAATTTATTGAGTTGTACAACAACCGAGCTGTCTTTGAAGACCTTAGCGGGTACGCATTCACGAATGGTATTGACTACACCTTCGAGTCCGGCGCAGTTATCGGGCCTAAAGATTATCTTGTATTGGCGCGAGATCCGGCTGCTCTGGAAGCGGCGTACGGTATCAACGGCGTGTACGGTCCTTTTACAGGTCGGCTCGACAACGGTGGTGAGCGTATCAAGCTGTCCAACGACAAGGGTGAAATCGTCATTTCATTCCGATACGACGATGACATGCCGTGGCCAGTCTCACCCGACGGCTCAGGACACTCACTGATTCTCTCCAAGCTGGGCGGAGATCCGGAGGAGGCCTCGACATGGTCGGCGAGCATGTATATCGGCGGAACACCGGGCCAGCCGGATGAGGTTCAGGTTGAGCCTGAAGACCCGACGCTGGTGACACTTGTGGATGTGGGCCATGCCGGGTGGTATTTCAAGGGAACCAGAGAGCCGTCACCAAATCAGAACCAGCAAGCTACCATTGCCTGGACACAACCACAGTTCAACGATAATCCCAATACCACCTCATGGTCCGAGGGTCCCAGTGGATACGGATACAGCAATGACGCCGCCGAACTACAGTTCATCCGTACCGAGCTTAACGACATGAACGGCAACTATATGTCTATCTATGCGCGGCTACGTTTTACGCTAACACAAGAGCAAATCAACTCTTTCACCCAATTGCGTGCAGGGGTTCACTATGACGATGGTTTTGTGTTGTATTTGAATGGCACGCGAGTAGCAGACTCTGGAGAAATCTCTGGAAATCCACCAGCGTACAACCAAAGTGGTGGCCAGGCTACAGACCCACCGGTTGCCAGCATAGACCTAACCAGCCAAATGGACCTGCTGATTGTCGGCACAAACGTCCTGGCTATTCAGGTTCATAATGCTTCGCTCTCCGGTAGTTCGGACTGTATCGCATGCCCGATACTTCAAGCGGTTGTTGAACAGGCTGAAGGAGGCTATGACACGCGTGCATGCGTGGTAATTAACGAACTGCTGGCTAACAGTGATGCGCCGCCGGGAACCGATTGGATCGAGCTTTACAATCCAGGCTCGGTCGCAGTTGATTTGAGCAATGTATATTTAAGCGATGACCGCGATGACCTGCTGCAATATAAGATACCGGATGGGACCGTGTTGCAACCAGGCGAGTTTTGGGCTGTGAGAGAAGGCTCACCACCCAGCGGGACGCCTTTCGCATTGGATTTTGCCGGCGAGACGGTCTATGTCACAGCAGCGACGAACGATCCGGAACCGGAGCTGATCCGTGTATTAGATGCGGTACGTTACGAGACTATGGAGCCGGACGTGACCTTCGGCCGATTTCCGGATGGTTCAAAGTACTTTGGATTTCTGGATGCAGCTACCTTTGAAAGACCAAATGCTCAGCCGGTAGTGGGTGACATTATAATCAACGAGATTATGTACCACCACGGTACACGCGACGAGCGCTATGAGTATGTTGAGTTATATAACCGGAGCAGCCGTACAGTCTCGCTCAGTGGATGGGCATTTACCGATGGCATCGAGTATGAGTTCGACGATGACGTACAGATACGGCCGGGTTCGTATCTGGTAGTAGCCAATGACCCGGAATTACTTAGTGGTATATATGGTAATCTGGTTGTGGGGTCGAATCTGGTTGGGCCGTACTCAGGTGGTCTGAATGATCATAGCGAGCGCATACGGTTGTCCTTGCCTCTCAGGCAAAGGGATCCACAAACCGGCAGATACGAAACCTATATGGTCACGGCGGATGAGGTGACTTATTACGACGGTGGGCGATGGCCGATATGGGCCGACGGCAAGGGCACCAGCCTTGAGCTGCGCGACCCGCGCAGCAATAACGATACGCCCTATGCCTGGGCCGATAGTGACGAGAGCAGCAAGACTACGTGGGAGCAATTCGCGTTCACTATCAACGGCAGTGATCCCGAATACACACACGATCAAGTCAGAATCTTCGATATTATACTGCTGAACCAGGGAGAGATACTCCTGGACGATCTCGAGCTAATCATCAACAGTTCGAATCGCCTGAGCAATAACGGCTTCGAGAGCGGCGAATCAGGCTGGCGAATTCTCGGCAATCACGTTCGGTCTTTCGTGACTACGGAGGATCGCCGCTCCGGGTCCCGGTCACTGCACCTGATTTCAACTGGCCATGGCGACCCCGGAGCCAATCGCATCAATCGATCGATTACCAGTATAAATGCGGGTACAGTGACATTCCGCGGTTGGGCTCGATGGCTGCGGGGAAGTCGATATCTGCTCTTGCGGACGACGCGGGACCGAACGCCCGTACAGCCCCCGCGACCGGCGCATGCGTTTGAACTTACTGTGCCACTAGACATAGGCACACCTGGTTTTCGAAATACTGCATTTGTCTCCAATCGAGGGCCCGACATCCTTGAGGTGCAGCATGCACCGGTTCTGCCAGCAAGTGGTGAGCCGATAGTAGTCACTGCACGTGTGATCGACAATGATAACGTCGGGTCAGTAACGCTCTACTATCGATCTGAGGGTAGCACTGGATTTAGCAGTACAGCTATGCTGGACAACGCCTCGGGAGATGACCTTATCGCAGGTGATGGTATCTACACGGCTACAATACCGGGCGCATCGGGGGGAACAATGCGGGCATTTTACATCGAGGCATCCGACGGCTCGGCGTCGACGCGTTTCCCAACCAAGTTAGAACCTACAGCCGATGTGCCGGATAGAACATGCCTTGTTTATGTTGGTGACAGTCTTATAAACAGCGAAATTGCCACTTACCGCATCTGGCTTTCTAATGATGTAATTAACACATTTAGATCTCGTCCCAATCTCTCGAATGAACTGTTGGATTGCACGTTCGTCTATAATGACACTGAGGTCTTCTACAATTGTGGTACCCGCTATCGTGGCAGTCCATTTATTAGGAGCGGCGAAGGCCGTGATCCACGTAACCGATACGCGTATAGGATCGATTTTAATCCGGACCAGAAATTCCGCGACCGCGAGGAGATCAATCTCGACAGCACCGAAGGAGGCAATCGAGGACCACTTCAGGAACGCGCATCCTACTGGTTCTATAGAAAAATGGGCTTGCAATATTCGATGCAGGAATTTATTTGGCGGATTGTCAACGGCAGAATTGAGGGTAACTATGAGGAAGTCCAGAAGGTTGATGGCAGCTATATTGAAAAGTGGTTTCCTGACGATGCCAATGGATACATTCATAAGATTGATGACTACTTCGAGTACTCCTCAGATGGTGCGGGCTACACCAACCTGGATGAAGGGCTCAAACACGACTCCAGACACCCCCTGCTGAAGGAGACTTATCGCTGGGGATTTGAGAAGCGCTCACACCGCGAGGACGACAACTGGGATAATCTCTTCGATCTTGCCGTTGCGCTGAACACATCGTCGGGCGACCCGGATTATGAGCAGATCATCGAGTCGGTTATTGATCCTGAACATTTCGCACGGGTCCTGGCGATTAGACATGCCGTTGGTGACTGGGACAGCTATGGATACGACCGAGGCAAAAACAACTATTTCTATTACGCCCCAGGCGAGGACAAGTGGTACCTGCTGCCATGGGACATCGATTTTACACTCGGATCGGGCGATGGGTACAGCACTAATCTTTTCGCTATGAACAGCGGGCAATTCCCGGAGGTCTATCAGTTTCTGAGATATCCTAAATACCGTCAAATGTATCTTCAGGCGTTTGCGGATCTGGTGAATGGCCCATGGAAAACGTCTTATGGAACTGGTAATCAACCAACCGATTTCGATCAGTTCCTTGACGACTCTGCAGATGTACTGATAGCCGAAGGGCTTGGAGATGGCCGACGGGACGGAATCAAACAGTTTGTGCGCAGCCGGCGGTCTTACATCCTGACGCAGGTTAATACTCTGGCGCTGGTCTTCGAGATCACAACCAACGATGGCGAGGACTTCTGTACATCGGATTCGACTGTAACGATCAAGGGTACTGCACCACAGGATGTGGCAGTGATTTCGATGAATGGAAGACCCACAACGGCGGAAATATCGAGCAATCACGTCTTCGAAGTGGATGTCAGGATTGTGCCGGGTCCGAATGTGCTTAACTTTGAAGGGTTCGACATTATTGGCAATCCCGTGCCGGGAGCGGCAGACTCCATCACGGTAACTTACGTATCTTCTTGTGCAATCACCTCGATAACGCCGGATACGGTGTACAACGACAGTGCAGCACAATTAACTATCTACGGAAGCGGCTTTGAGCCAGGATCGGCGACGTCGGTTATGCTGACCCGCGCCTCGCAAGAAATCGGTTTTGATGCTCTTTATGTTCAGAGCAATCAGGCATTTGACCAGATTGACGCGGCGACACTGCTGCTGGACGACCCGACGGGTGGTGTTGGCGATGCCACACGCGCTGTTCATCAGTGGCTCAACCTCTCGAATCCGTCTGGATTGGGAGAATTCGGTATTAATGAAAACGAGCTGGACTTTGCGCCGCTGTTCGATGTGGACGGCGAAAACTTCGCGGTGCGGTTCACTGGGTACATTCTCGCGCCCTCGCCGGGAATGCGGTACTTCGGAGTGAACAGCGATGATGGATTTAGTTTGTGGATTGACGATCAGCTAGTCGGACAGTTCGCGGATCCCCGAGCCGCGGCGACGACTGATGTAACAAAGAACCGAACTGCCGGCACGATGACTTTCGACTTTCCGGCTGCGGGGCGTTACTTTATGGTGCTTGACTTCTATGAGAATGGAGGAGAAGAAGCGATAGAGTTCTTCCAGACCGACTCAACAGGCGGTAATCCGCGGTTGATCAACGTAGACTCTGAGTTGTTTGTGTTCCGTGATGATGTTATGAAGATTAATGCGACCGATGTTGTGGTTGTTGACGAGAATACAATCACCTGCCAGGTTGATCTGAACGGCGCAGTACCCGATACATGGAACGTAGTGGTAACACCTCAAAACTGTGAGGCTTCTCAGTGCGAACTTGATGAAGCGCTGCAAATCATTGGTGCGGTGACACGTTAGATTTTAGTGCGCAATGTCACGCCCTATTCTTATGGCAACTAACCATCATTCACCCGCGTCATTCCGAACTCGATTAAAAATTTCACCGGCCATTTAACTCTGGAAAATCTGAGGTGTCATCGCGACATAATTGGACACTTGGTCAATTCAGACTTACACCTTACATTGTCATAAGTGCATAATCGATAAGAGCATAAGCGCAAAAGCTCTCAAGTTCAAAAATTAGCCTTTTTTTGCGTTTTTCAACAAAAATGGCCGCTTTTTAACAAAAATTCTCAAAAATGCGCACCGTTGTATCAATTTCAACCACCCCATAATAAACAAGTCAAAAATGAGGGTCAAAAAGTCAAGCAGAAATCTCAAACTTTTTGTAAAAAATTTTGAGAGTGATTAGTGAGTATTTCTACTCTCGATACTATATGCTGGATTCTATATACTCGATACTGGTTACTCGTATCTCGTGAATTGAGAATGGTTATTTCTGTCTTCTATGTCCTGTCTTCTTCCTTGTGTACCGCATATCGTGAATAGTATCTTGTACATGGGGATCGATAAGATGTAATTAACAATAACTTCGCTTATAAAAGTTATATGATATATAGCCGAATCTCGATTGTGATATTTGATGCTAATAGTTTGTCAGGATTGAATCTATAAGTTGTCATTCCCGCGAAGGCGGGAATAACAGGTGGTCTAATTTTTGAAAAGTGACAGTTATTTATTTGAAATGGCAGTTGGTATTCGAGTTTTAATACCTAACATACTTAGGCATTATGCTAAAACCAATCCTCCGAAATACCGGCACACTTAATTTTTGTGTTTTTATAATACGGATCCGAAAAAGTGGTTGTACTTTAGTACTACAACGCCATTTAATAGTGAAAAATTTGTTTTATTGTGTTAAAATGCGAAGCACGAAATCCGAAACAATATCAAATGTTCAAAATCCCAATTTTCAGAACAAAAAAAGCGAATACCTGTCGACTGTTGCATTTCTGTTGTTTTAGTCATTTGAATTTTGGTAATTCGATTTTGTTTAGTGCTTCGATATTCGGATTTCGAATTTAACGTAGTTAACATAAGGTTCTATATAACAAAAGGTTACCAATGTCGAATAAATCTAAGTAGCGTAGTAGTATTAGTGAGAAGCCTTTGGAAACGGCTATGTTTTTAGTATGGTGTGGCAGCCTCAAAGCTGAAGGCTTTGGGGATGGTTGCACAATGGTACACGATCCTCCAAACAGCGCAAGAATTTTCTATGATACGTATAAGTTGTCATCCCCGCGAAGGCGGAAATGAAAGGTGGTCTGGTTTTTGAAAAGTGACAGTTATTTATTTGAAATGGAACTTGGTGTTCGAGTTTTAATACCTAACATACTTAGGCATTATGCTAAAACCAATCCTCCGAAATATCGGCACACTTAATTTTTGTGTTTTTATAATACCTAAGATACTTAGGTATGGTGAACAAGCTTATTCATGTTCTTTGAAAAAGCGCGCCATTCGGCTCGGTTTGCCAAAAGTAGCTTTTTGCCTTTTGCGGTTAGGGAATAATATTTTCGCTTTCTCGAAGGTCCAGCAGGTTTCCATTTGCCTTTAACCAATCCTGCTTTTTCCATCTCGCGTAGGGCTGTATAAACGGCTGATTGACGCCATTGGAAAAATCCTTTTGTTTTTCGATGAGCTGTCTGGATAAGCTCATAACCGTACATCTGCTTTTTTTCAAGCATTGAAAGAATCACAAATTTGATACTCCCTTTTATAATCTGCTCGTAAAACATCCAAACTTTCCTTTCATTATAATTGAACAACCTATGTAAAAATAATACATAACATACTTAAGTATGGTGCAGACACCCATTCATAAAAAGTCAATCGCGTTAAATTTCTATGTTCTACATAATACCTAAGATAGTTAGGTATTTCTAGGAAATCAATAAAAAATGGGCCAAAAACACAAATCTGGCAGCTGATTATCAAGAAAATCTACATAGTGGCGTTGGCCGTCCCTGAGATATGCCTCATGGCAGTGACTAAAAAACGCTCCAAACGAACGACGGACAATTAAAGGCCTATTCAACAATTAAATAAGTGCCAACTGAGGATGCAAGCGGACGCCTTTAATTAACAGACGAACCACATACGTAATCTGGTTTTGCCCTTCTTGTTAATAATACCTAAGATACTTAGGTATCGTACGCACACACATTCATAGAAAGTCAGCGCGTTCAGTTTCTATTTTCTATATGATACCTAATACTACAACGCCATTTAGGTTTCTAAAATGCAGCAACGTATAGCTGATAAGT
>CAYNTC010000073.1:0-9218 GCA_964399795.1 uncultured Pirellulales bacterium
TTTCTATGCTCAGGTCAAATGTGCTTGATGGCGCGGCAATATAAAAAGGGATGCCGTGCTCTTTTGCCAGAATGCTCAGACTGTACGTGCCGATTTTATTTGCTGTGTCGCCATTTGCTGCGATTCGGTCGGCGCCTGTGATTACGGCGTTGATTTTTCCCTGTTTCATCAGCCAACCAGTCATATTGTCACAAATGACCGTCACATCGATACCAGCCTGTTTCAACTCCCAAGCTGTTAGCCTTGCACCCTGCAGAAGTGGCCGGGTCTCGTCGGCATAAACTCTGAACTTTTTGCCTCTGTTGTGGGCCTCGAACATTACCGATAGGGCTGTTCCCTGTCCCGCAGTTGCAAGAGCACCGGCATTGCAATGTGTAAGGATGCCAAATCCGTTATTGATGAACTTCTCGCCATTTTCGCCAATCTTGCGACACATCTCGATGTCTTCACGGTAAATCGCATGGGCCTCGGCAAGAATATTCTCCCGAAATTTTCTCAAGGTCATCTTTGAATTTGCGGCGATGTTCTGAGCCTTTCGCTGAATCCTATCCAACGCCCAGAACAAATTGACCGCAGTCGGACGAGCTGAGGCAAGATATTCAGATGCCTGCTTTACAGCTTTGAGTCCCTCCTTCAAAGGGTCTCCATCCGAGAGCTTTTGCAGAGCAAGTATAGGGCCATAAGCCGCTGCGACTCCGATAGCCGGCGCACCACGCACCGCGAGTGTCTTTATAGCCTGATAGAGCTGCTCAACAGAATGACAATGAATCTTGGTGAATTGTCCAGGGAGCAAACGTTGGTCGATAAGCTCCAGGAAACCATCGATACCACCAATCCACTTAACTGCCTGGGAAATAGAAGACATTATTTTCTAAAGAAAAACCTCGTAAAGACTTTTACAGAATTTACCGGTCGACTCTGTCACCGCCGCCTTTTCAAATCCGAAAATGTCGGGTCGTATGAATCCTTTCTTCGCCTGGGTCTAAGCGAATCATTATTTCACCCAAAGAGAGATTGTCATACTTGCATTGTGATGCGGGCTTAATATCTATTACAACCATAGAGAGCCTCCTTCAGATATACGTTAGCCGCTGTAGATTTTTCCCTCTCTATAATCCTGCCAGGCAGGCTCGAATGCCTTCCTCTCAGTCGGCAACGGTCTTGGCTCAACATTTTTTGTTCTGAAAAGGTCTGACTCGCTGCTATCGTACTCAATACGCAGGATAGAGCTGCGCAATTCTGTGTTCTCCGGCTTGAACCGTAATGGTTTTCCCGTAGCTTTATCAATGACATCCGGATGTATCTGGATTCCATCATCGGCGAGAACAAGATGCGAACCACGTGAGCCACTACCCTGAGAAAGTAATGTTACGATGGCCTTGAGGTAGCCGACACTTGCCAGAGATAAATGACGGGCCAGAACAGCATCAACCAGATCCGCTTTGTTATCCAATTGAAAGCCATCCGATTCGATATTGCGATATAGACTGAGAGCATCAGCCAAAGCTCTTTGAGCATTGTCAGGTTGACGTATGTGTCCGGCGGAGGTAGTCATACGCCGACGGATATCCTTCATAACTTTGCCCGGCGTAAGAGGACTCCGTGAATTGACCAATTTCTCAAGCTTCTCGACACATAACCTGAGTCGTTCCTCAATCTTCTTATCATCATAGTCGCAGGGTTTTGGGCCATATACGTTGACTATATATTCGGCTGCTCGCAGACCGCCAGTCTGTCCCGCATTCAGGGCCGAACCTCCGGGCCTTTTTACTCCGTGAGTCCCTGCTATTTCGCCGATGATAAACGTACCCGGGATATTCGACTCCCACCATCGGTTCACCGCAAAACCACCGTTGTTGTGCTGTGCACAGACAGCAATCTCAAGAGGCTCGGTGTACAAATCGATGCCATTTTCCTTATATATATCAATAGCAAGTGGATTCATGTGCGCGAGCCGTTCGATGGGCGTGGGCTGCATTGCGCCGGTATTTTTCAGATAGTGTAGAGCCTCTTGCTCAAGGTCGTTGAGGTCGAAGCTCTTCATGGATGGCCCTGGAACAGGATTCTGTCGAAAATCCATATACACGCGTCGTCCCTTTTGCGTTTCATTAAATACTAGTACGTCTATCAATGAAGACTGCAGGTTCTCAATCTTTTGGGGATCGAAAGGCCATTGATAACCTTTCAAAAAAATATTCGTAGCCATCTTGCTCATAGTGGGGAAAAATCCGGTTAAGAACTCCTGTTCATCGCTGCTATTCGCGTCCGTGCTAAAAATTCTGGGCACGACCTGCATATAAGTGCCCGAGACATTCCAGCGGAACTTGATACTGGCCAGGCCAAACTGAGACTCGGTTAAATTCTCGGCTGCCAAACCTGCCTCAAACGCCAATCCATGTATCCCCACCTGGCCCTTAGGATAAACGGTCGTTTCATAGAGTTCACCGGGTCCGCCGGCAGCAAGCACTAAATTTCGACACAAATATACATTCAAGGTAAAGTCAGAGCCTTTGCTTTTGTTCCTGTCGAGCGTGACGACTCCTGCGAGCCTTTTGGAGATGCCGGAACCAATCGAGAGCAACTGCACAACCTCCTGGCCATCAAATATATTAACGCCATATCTCTCAGCCTGAGTCTGGAGACACTCGCTCATGAATCTGCTGGTTTTAGGGCCTGCTGAAGTAGCACGTTCGTAAGGGTCGTTGTCGGTTTTATAGCCGACGTAGCTACCCATAGAATCATGGGGAAAAGGGACACCGAGTTGAACGAGATGATAAAACTCTCTAAGCGAGTTGATACCCTCAGCTAACGCTAAATCGCCATGGCAGCATCCTGCTGCAGTTAGACTATTAGAAAACTCAACCGCGCTATCCGGCACATCCGGACTTGTGCCCATCTTATAGTATGTTTGTTTATCCGAGCCGCTCATACGTGATGCGCCCAAGCCTATCCCGCGTGTCACTACGGCAATCCTGCTGCCGGGATTCTTGACTTTTTTGTCACGCATGAATTCACAAAGATGTACGGCACAATTCATACCCGCAGCGCCAGCACCAACTATGACACTATTAAAACGTTGGATGTTAATTGTGTGGCTGCCTACTTTCCTGGTTTCCACAATCGCGAAATACCTATCAATTGAGGTTGAACTTTCTTTTGGTAACCTGGCTTATCTGTTCGATGGTCGCTTTAGAAAAATCAAGGCCGGCATACTTAATCGATCGCTGCTGGTCTATTAGTTGCTTAATCTTTTTTAGTTCCTCGGCTAAAAGGTTATAGTCCTGCCCGTCGATTATTTTCTTCATTGTTTCCTTTTCAATCATACTGAATGAGCCGCCCAGTACCAGGACACCCACGCCGATATAGCCGGGAATATTGCCAGCGTTTGTACCGCCGGTAGGCACCAGGCTAATCATCTTATGAATAGCTGGGTCAATTGCCTTAATAAAGGCGGGCCCACCCAATTGCTTAGCTGGAAATATCTTGCAAAGATTCGCTCCCTTGGAAAACTGCCCGATTACTTCAGTTACCGTGCTGCACCCCGGTATCATTGCTATTTTACCAGCGAATTTTTTGAAGCTTTCCTCCCGGAAATTCGCCGCTGAAACAAGGAATTTCACGCCGGCATCAACTGCCTGAGAAAGTTCCGGCAATGGGTCCTGTTGATTAGCCTTGTTGTAAACACCAAGCATTTGCGGTGAGTCAATTAAACTTGCTGCACCTGCTACGAAATCCGGAAGTTCTTTGCATAAAGCCTCAAGTTTTTCTAAAGGCTTTTTTATACGACAGGTAACCTCCATATTGTTCACACCGGCTTTTATAAGTGCCTCGGCTGTTCGAACAACATCGAGTTTATCCTGATTAAAAACAAGAATAAGCCCATCTCTGAGAAGGGTAGTAATTGTACTTTTTATATCCATATATGATTACTCCCAGAAACTCAAAATCGAAAACTTCCACCCTTGTAAGACCGGTAACAGATGATGGGTAAATTGGTATCCATTTAACCACTCACCATTTAACCAATTACCATTTACAGTCTTCTTAAATGAAATCCACCATCAACATGTATTATGCTACCTGTAGAGAAATCGAGTCTGCCCTCGGCGATAGCACCAACTGCTCTTGCGACATCCTCAGGTTGGCCCCATCTTTTAATTGGCGTAAGCCCCTCAGAAATCAGCCTGTCGTATTTTTTCTTAACTGCTCTGGTCATGTCGGTCTCTATTATTCCCGGGCTGACCTCGAAAACACCGATATTGTATTCAGCCAACCTATCGGCATAAAGATTTGTCATCATTGATATACCGGCTTTACTGATACAGTACTCACCTCTTGATGGTGAGCTGGTGTAGGAAGAAATGGAGCCGATATTTACAATGCGAAGGGCACGGTTGGGGTGTTGCTGTCTCTGCTGGATCATCCAGTTAGCCACCTGCTGGGTCAAAAAGTAAGGCCCTTTGAGATTCATGTTGAGCACCCTTTCGAAGCTTTCTTCGGTCGCTTCGAGGATATCCAGGCGCTGCAAGGGAGCAACGCCTGCATTATTTACGAGTATATCACAGCGCCCGAATTTACTTTTGGTCAAATCGATAATCTGCCGCCTTGTTTTGGCTTCGCCGATGTCACCTGGCACAAACTCACAGCGGGCGCCAAGAGCTTTGACTTCTTTCTGCGTTTGTGGGGTAGTATTTTGAAAACGGTTAATAACAAAATCATAACCTATCGATGCCAGTTCGAGCGCAATAGCTTTTCCAATGCCACGACTTGCCCCCGTAACAATAGCTACTGGCCGCTCGTTCATTTGTCAGTCTCCTTTTTCACGCTTTTCGCTGAGAAATTGGTGTATTTGTTTTGCAGCCTGCATTCCATCTGCAACAGCCGAAACAACAGTAGAAGGACCTCTAACAATATCTCCACCTGCAAAAACGCCCAGTCTGCTTGTGGTTAAGGTATCATCATTTGTCCGGATCAGGCCATTCTTCAACTCCACACCTGGAAGCATCTGCTGAATTTGCTGTGGCGATTTCTGTCCTATAGCCTCAACTACAACATCCATATCAAGGTCGTAAGCACTCGATTCTACAAGCTCAGGTCTTCGTCTGCCAGTTTCATCCGGTTTGCCAAGTCTGGTCGGGCAAAGTCTTATGCCTGTAAGTATTCCGTTATTTGATCTGTACCGAAGAGGCATAGTGAGAATCAAAAAATGCACGCCTTTTTCTATTGCCTGATCACGCTCTTTGCTCCAGGCCGGCATTTCTTTGAAAGAAAGTCGATAAATGACGTAAACATCATCAGCCCCAAGAATTTTTGCTGTGATTGCGGCATCTATTGCGGTATTACCACCACCTATGACAGCTACGCGTTTGCCGGTAAGCTCAAGGCCGGTCGATTCCTTGGCAGCAAAAAGAAAATCTATGGCATTGTATAATCCATACAGTTTATCGCCTCGGCTGATGCTCACGATATCGGGCAGCCCCAAGCCGATAAAGGCCGCATCGAATCCCTGAGCCATAATAGTATCCAAACTATATTCGGGGGTAAGTTCATGGCCAAGCTGGAGGCTCATTCGGCCTTTAGGAATATCAGCAAAAACAGCCGAAAGCTCGTGTCTCAACGAACCACATTGCCTGTCAGGCGGAATTACCGATTCTATCATCCCACCGAAGTTTTTGCTTTTATCAAAAATCGTTACAGTATGTCCCGCTTCAAGCAACTTTGCGGCGCAGGCTAATCCTGCTGGACCTGCTCCTATGATGGCAATATTTTTGTTTGTTGCCTTGGCCGGTATTTTCAACTTTGACCAGCCATTCTTGTTCGCCTGCTCAGCTAAATATCTTTGTATATGAGCGATTGGTATAGGCCCATCGCCGATGAATTTCTGCAGGCAATTACCCTGGCACTGCTGCTCAACGGGACACAGCCAGGCACAAATCTCAGGAAAGATGTTCTTCTCTCTTAGCGCTTCGTAAGCACCCCGATCGTCGCCATCAAGAAAAAGAGAAATAAACTCCGGTATATCAACACCAGCAGGGCAAGCTAACTGGCAGGTCGGCTCCTGACACTGACGACAGGCAGACGCAAGCCGAGCGAGATTATCCCTATCGCTCATTCTGCCGTGCTCGAAGATCGGCCCATAGACTTCGTTATCTCTGACCACACAGCCGGTCATTCCACCGTCGCGCATTATCTGGGTACAGCCGCTGCAACCTACGCAGACTTTCTCCGGATACATCCTGCCGACAGTAAGAATGTCCCTGGCAAAGTCAGGATACGCAAAGGCCATTCTGCCCGCGCCGACCAATGTCACCAGGCCCTTTGCCTTGCTCGCCGCTGCCACATTGGCAAACAGTGTCCTCAGCCAACTGTAACCGGTACCAACCAGAGCAATATCTGGAAACTCTTTTTGAATCTCACCCGTCAGCTTAATTAACCTCGCTACACCAACGAGCGGGTGTTCAGGCTCATCATAGCCTCCGACGATTGCTTCATTGAAGGGCCTGCCTACATGCGGATTGAAATAGGGATTTGCAATTGTGATATTAATTAGTTTGACACCTCGCTGCTGTAAAAGCGTGATTAGCTTCTTGGGCTCTGTTAAATCGGGCTTGGTGTAATCATCTTTGTCAACCGCCCATCCGTAGGGATATGGTATTGCATCGTAGATGCCAAGCCGGGTAACTACCGGTTTGTCCTCGCCAAGCTCTTTATGAATCTTATCAATAACATCCAATAAAAATCGTGTCCGGTTTTCGAATGAGCCGCCATACTTTCCTCTCCTGTTATGGCTGGTGAGAAGCTCGTTTATCAAATATCCGTGACATGACTTCACATCCACCGCATCAAAGCCCACTTCAAAAGCAATTTTAGCCGCATCAACATACGCCTGCTGAAGCTCATCGAGGTACTCGTCAGCTACGATAGGCCAATCAGCCGGTATTCTGCTTTTAACTTTTGGATTTGGCGGCTGCTGCGGTACAAGTGCATCGCGGTAAGGATCGCGCTGCGGAATGATAGGTCGAGCTATACCTTCGGGTTTGCTGTATCTTCCCGAATGTGTCAACTGGGCTACGACAACAGGCTTGTGGTTAGATCCCATGTGCTGGGCTGCTCGCTGGCGAATTAGCTTGACCAGCGCTGCAAAGTCTTCCATGTTTTTGCTATTGATCCATAATTGTCTCGGGTTAGCTCTGCCTTCCGGCACAACGGCGATTGCCTCAGCCCAAAGCAGGCCGGCTCCCCCACCTGCAAACCTATCATATCGTCGAAAGGTTAATTTGCCGGGTCTTCCCTGTGAATCGCCATCACAGCCCTCCATAGGATGGACTGCAAGCGAATTTGGTATGAAAAGCGATCCCGCCTGAACAGGCTCAGCCAGAATTGAAACGTCATCATTAGCATCAATTGAAAGATTAAGCTCTTGAGCAAGCTGTATTAAGTTATCGATGCTACCTAACCGGAACTGCCATCTTGGACGTATAGTATCAGATTTTGCTGTTTGAATTTCTGGTTTCTCCTTTTTCAATCCTTTATTTGAAGCTTCTCTTTCAGATATTTGGCTGTGTAGCTCTTTTTGTTTTTGATGATCTGCTCTGGAAGACCAGCAGCGACCACAGTTCCTCCAGCGTCTCCGCCCTCAGGGCCAAGGTCAATTATATAGTCAGCCATCTTGATAACGTCAAGATTATGTTCTATTACGACAACGGTGTTGCCCATATCGCATAGCCGCTGCAGGACATTCAGGAGGTTCTGAATATCGGCAAAGTGCAATCCCGTTGTCGGCTCATCGAGCACGTAGAAAGTGTGACCAGTGGCAGCTTTACCAAGTTCCGCAGAGAGTTTGACACGCTGGGCCTCGCCGCCTGAAAGTGTCGTTGAGGATTGACCAAGCTGCACATAACCTAAGCCCACATCGTTGAGCGTGCGGAGAACTCTAACAATCACAGGGAAGTTCGCAAAGAAGCCAAGCAATTCCTCAATTCTCATATCAAGCACATCCGCGATGTTCTTGCCCTTGTATGTAATCTGCAAAGTTTCAGGATTGAAACGTCTTCCTTTGCAGCTCTGGCAGGTTACGTAAACATCCGGCAAAAAGTGCATCTCAATCTTTTTTGTTCCCTGGCCTTTGCAGTACTCACATCGTCCGCCTTTAACGTTGAAGCTGAATCTGCCGGGCTTATAACCGCGAATCTTTGCCTCGCGGGTCATGCTGTATAATTTCCTTATCAAGTCGAACACGCCCGTATAAGTGGCGGGGTTACTCCGTGGAGTCTTGCCAATTGGCGACTGGTTGATCTCTATGACCTTATCAATCTGAGAGGTCCCAAGGACATTTTTGTGTTTGCCCGGCTTTTCGCGGGACTGATAGAGCCGGCGTTTCAAAGCCCTTAATAGAATTTGACTAACCAAGGTACTCTTGCCCGAGCCGGAAACTCCCGTCACACAAATGAACACACCAAGCGGAAACTTAACATCGATGATCTTGAGATTGTTCTGGCAAGCGCCTTTTAGCTCGACGCACCTTCTGAGGTTGTACTTTCTTCTTTTTACCGGTAAGGCGATGCTCTTTTTACCGCTTAGGTACTCGCCAGTCAGTGATTTTTCGCAACCGGTTATGTCACTAAGGCTTCCTTGCACGATAAGTTCTCCCCCTTGTGCGCCGGCAGCCGGGCCGATATCGATAATGTGGTCGGCACTTCTTATGATGTCTTCGTCGTGTTCGACGACGATAACGGTATTGCCGAGTCGGCTTAGTCGCTGCAATATTCCTAAAAGTCGTTTGTTATCGCGTTTGTGCAGGCCTATAGTCGGCTCATCAAGAACATAACAGACGCCTACCAGGCCGCTTCCTACCTGCGTAGCCAGACGTATACGCTGTGCTTCGCCACCTGCGAGTGTGCTGCTCATACGATCGAGCGTAAGATAGCCCAAGCCGACATCAACCATAAATTTGAGCCGAGCTTTAATCTCTTTTAATACCTGCGCAGCAATAATGGTCTTTTCTTCATCAAGTTGAAGCCTATTGAAGAACCGTTGTGCCTTTTCAATTGACAGTTGCGTCAATTCATGTATGTTTTTCCCGCCAACCGTTACAGCAGTAGCCTCGGGCCGAAGCCGTGCGCCACCACAACTGCGACAAGGCTGTTCGGAAAGATAGCTATGTAATCTGGCTTTGACGTACTCACTTGTTGTGTTCTGCCAGCGACGTGAAAGATTCG
>CAYNTC010000074.1:0-9009 GCA_964399795.1 uncultured Pirellulales bacterium
GCTGCGAGGACATGCGACTTTTCATCCTCCGCAGCCTTTTGTGCAAGCGTTTCGGTCTGTTCATTAAACTGGCTTAGCTGCTCATCCAGCTTAGCTTGCTCGGCAGCTTCCTTTTCTTTAGCCTGCTCTTTTATCTTCTGAGCCTCAGCATTTGCCTCAGCCAATATCTTTTCTATGACTTGTTGAGCTTCCATAATTTTATTTCTGCGTTAATGAGTTAATGCGTATATGAGTATATGAGTTAACTACGTTTACTTGATACTCTTAGGTTGTGAACTACCTATGCTACAGGCGTCGGCCAGTTGATGCCAAACCAGAGCAGCAATATAGTCACGAGCAGACCTAAAACCGCGTAAATTTCAACCATAACAGCGTAGATAACACCAGCCTTAAAGGCCATCTCGGGTCTCTTGGCAGCCATTAGTATACCGCCGGAACAGACCTTGCCCTGAAAGATAGCGCTGACCAGGCCGGCAAAGGCAATCGGAAGACACGAAACAAAGGCCTCCAATCCAAGCGAAGCAGACAATGCGGGCAATTGCCCTGCTCCTCCGAAGAAATTGAGTTTCAACATGACCATGAATGCGGCTAAGAAACCGTAAAATCCCTGTGTACCCGGCAGAACGACCATAATGAACATCTGGCCGTATCTCTCGGGCTTTTCGCTAAGGACGCCGGTCGCGCTTCTGCCGGCTATGCCGATTCCTATCGCTGAGCCAATACCAGCCAACAAAGCCGCTAAACCCGCGCCGCCCAAAGCCAATATCATTCCATAGTCCATTGCGCAATCTCCTTTCGCATCTTATAGTGTAAGGTTCAGTTCTCTGTTGCGTTTTTGATATAAACGTGCTCGTACTTCCTGGCAAGGGGCTCGAATTTTCGCCCGCCTCCGACGAAGAACTTGGGGAAGAACTCAACGTACTGCAATCTCAACGTATGCACGAACGCTCCCAGGCCGGACATAGCGATATTAAATCCATGGCCTCCAATGAGCACCAAGATCATAACTACAACACCGATGCCGTAGGGAATATCAAGAGAGATTTTTGCTATTACATTGACAGCCATAGCGATGCCGGCGGTCACCATGCCCAGGGCCATTAAGCGAAGATAGCTGAGGACATCGCCGACATAAAAGATTGTGCTAAACAAGTTGTATGCTCCCATGCCGATCCGGCCTGCCAGAGCACCTTCTCTGTGGCTAAATAAAAGGATAGCTAAAGCAGGAACCAGTGCGAGGCGACCAAAGAATGTGCCAAGCAATGGCGATATAACGCCGGCTTTGCCGGCACCAAATAAGACAATCGAGTTGAGCATGACAAGCCACGTGGCCTGGTCACAAACAGCAGCAACAAGGTCCTTGCGCTTAAGGTTGTATACTAACGCAATCATCAGGCCTGCCTGAATTTGGGTATAGCCGATCGCTAGCGAAAGGCCGAAGAACATCATTGGTTTTTCAAAAGGATCAAACCAGAGCATCTTTTCTCTGACAGGTTTCAAGACGGGTATGAATTGCTGGATGGCATCTCCAAACCAGCCTCCCGTTAGAGATCCAGTCACAATTGTGACAGCGGCACAGGTTCCCAGCATCCACATCAGCTTTTTGTCGCCCTGCATTTTTTTGATTAGAAATATCATAACAGCGATGATAACAAGGCCATAGCCGGCGTCGGTCAGACAAAGCGCAAAGAAGATGGCGAAAAACGGAGCTAAGAACTTTGTCGGATCCACCTCGAAATATCGCGGCATACCATACAGACGTGTTATAACCTCAAATGGCCTTATGATGTTCTTGTTCTCTATCTCGACGGGAACCTGCTCATCCTCAGCGGGTTTGATCTGCGTCAAGCTCGTGGCCTCATACTGCGAGATTACTTTTTCAAGGCGAGGATAGTCATGCCTTTTGACCCAACCTTCCAATATGACGGTGTGTTGTGTTGCCGGTGCAGTATCTCTTGTTTGCTCTCTCTGAAGGAGGTTTTTGTAATGGTCGTGCAAAATTTGGAGCTTAAGAAGGTTTTTGGATAAAGAGGCTGCGGTTTTCTGGTAATTTTGCAATTGCTGCCGGGCCTGATTCAACTTGTCGCTATACTGGCGAATCAAATCTGCGGCAGTTCCTTTCATAGACTCGAAGTGGACCGGCTCGAACTCTGCTGAGCGCAAGAGCTTCTGCACATCCTGGGCGTTTTCGGTCAAGGAGACTATAATACAGGCGTGTTTGCCGGCGGCTGTGCCTACCAGTTGGATTGCGGCATCGAATTGACTAATATCCTGTTCGACCTGATTAAAATGCTGGCTGGGGATGAGGCCGGGCCAAGAGATTGTATATTGAAGCGGGCCGATTTCCTCCACGGGGGTTGTCAGAGATTCCCATGGGTATAATATATCCAAAGTGACGTTTAGGTTGTCGATTTCTGTTGTGGTCTTTTCTATTGACGCAGCAAGGTTTTCAGATTCATCAACAACCTTGAGAATATCCGCATCGGAAATAATTTCGTTGTATGCGCGCTCGTCAACGACGGCACGTGGAGAAAATACAGCAGCAAAGCCTTTTTGCGGCTGGGCATGGCTTTTCAAAAATGTAGTGTTTTTTTGTATGTGAGCGAGTAGTGTTTCGATGTCTCCTGGCTTTTTTACGGCTTGAACAAGGTCGGGAGCATCCTTACTGACGATTGCCTCCTCTGCATTAAGAATCTGGCAGATGCCCTCTCGTTGCAGGGTTTCGAGAAGCTGCGAAGCCTGCGAGCGATGGGTGACGATCATCACTTTTATCATCTGGGCTACGGCCATATTAGCCTTTCAAGTAGTTCATCACCTTCGCCACGGCGTCAGCTATTTTCGGTTCTGCCTTGGCCCGTAATTGTTGACGTTGGTTTTCGGCTTCTGCTTTGAGAGTTTCGGCCTCTGCCTGGCCCTGTGAGCGTGCCTCGTCGATAGCGGCTTCGGCTGCTCTCTTACGCTGCTGCTGGGCTCGCTCAAGCAATTCATGACGTCGCGTACGAGCCTGCTCGCTAAGCTCGGCTACCTCAGCTTTGGCTTTTTCGATAATCTGTTGGGCCTGTGTCTCGGTCTCTTTGATTTTCTTTATTAGCTCCATCGGCGTTCCGGCAATTCAAATTATCTAAAACTTGCGGATATTCGTACCTGTGTACGACAACAGTTTTTCAGCTTTGCCAGGCAGCAGCCACAGCCTGGGCGACTTTCTTGTGCACTTCTCTATCGAGAATATCGGGCAGCAGGCTGCCCTGGGGTGTGAGGTCGGCCAGTTCCTTTGCAGCGGCCAATTTCATGTTTAGATTTATTTCGGTAGCTCTTGCATCCAGGGCGCCACGGAATATTGGGGGGTAGGCTAATGCGTTATTAATATCCCGGCCATCGGCTGCGATTGCGGCTCCTGCTTGGAGAGCTTGCTCCTTGCTTATCTCGCCAACGGGATTGCCCAAAGGAAAGACAATAGGGTCCTTTGCCATCGAGGCAATCATATCCCTGGAAACTACGTTGGGACGTGACAGGCCGATAAAAATGTCCTTGCCGACAAATCCTTCGGCTAAGGTGCCAGTTTGATTCTCCTTGTTCGTGATTTCTGCCAGACGCCGCTTATAAAGATTCATGTTCTCGGCTCTGCCTCGGTAAATGGGCCCTTTGGAATCATAAAGTACAATATCACCAATCCCGAACTCAAGCAACATCCGACTGACAGCGTAACCGGCGGCACCAGCTCCTAACATGATAATAGAACAACTTTTGGGGTCCTTGCCAGTCTGGTGCAGGGCATTTATCAGAGAAGCAAGGACGATTGTGGCGGTTCCATGCTGGTCATCATGAAAAATAGGGATATTAAGCTGTGCACTTAGCTTCTCCTCAATTTCAAAGCAGGCAGGTGCAGCAACATCCTCAAGCTGAATTGCACCAAAGCCCGAGGCTATTCGCACAACCGTCCTGACAAAGGTATCAATATTTTTAGTGTCGATAAGGATAGGAAAGCCACTTATGCCAACGAACTCTGCTAAAAGAGCGGCTTTGCCTTCCATAACCGGTAACGAGGCTAAGGGGCCAATGTCACCTAATCCCAGAACAGCCGTTCCGTTGGTTACTATTGCCACTCTATCACATATACCGGTCATTTCCCAGGCAACGGCTGGATCGCGCTTCACTTGTTCACATACCGATGCCACGCCGGGAGTATAAACCATCCTCAAGTCGGTCTGGCTTTTGATTGGTACTCTGCTGACCACTTCGATTGTCCCGCGCCTGTGTATTTCAAGTATGTCGTCCGTGACCGAGACGACTTGTACAGCACCAAGGACCTTTATTGCAGCAAGAACATCTTCAACTCGAACTCCGTCAGGTAAAAAGACAGTGATGTCACGGATTTTATACTGAGGTTCCAGGCTGATAATATTGATCTGGCCTATGTGGGCACCAGCCTGGCCGATGGCAGAGGCGAGCTCTCCGAGCATGCCGGGCCTGTCGGGAATCCGGCATCTAAGAGTAAAAATGCCGGAAGCAGAATAGCGCTGTTGCCAACTTGAGCAATCCAAATCGATCATGGGACTAACAGTACCCTGCATCGTTGACGAGAAACTACACACTTACCTGAGCTTCCAAATGTATGTTTTGGTTCGCAGGTTCTTTACAAATAAAAGAAATTTATACTATTGGCCAGCTTCTTATCTGTCAAGCCTTACTGATAAAACCAGCAAATTATAAGCCAAAAGGCAAGGGCGTGCTAATAAAAATCTTGCGCATTTAATGAACAAACTATAGCACGGAAATGATAAGTGAATATCAAAATCATCGGGACAAATGGCTTGATCTTTTACAAGATTTAGTGATGTAAAATGAGGTTTCAACTTCGGCTCGGCCTTTCCGGCTCTGCGCCGCACTTCGCCGGAGCAGGCTGCCGAGATGAGCGCTGCACAAAGTTAACTGGTCGGCAGAAAAAAGATGTCCTTGAAATTAGGCTCGATGAGTTCTATAGCTACATAATAGCAGTAAACAAATAGTTAACGGTGAAGATGTCTTGAGAAAATAAGGAACGCTATGGTTTTTAAGTTACTCAAACTGACCGTTTTTATTGTCATGCTGAGCCGACCTCGCTCCGCCGAAGTTCATCCTTCGCAGTAGCTCTGCTACGGAGAATGGACGGCTACGCAAAGGCGAGAAGGCGAAGCATCCGGCTTTAGCAAAAGAAAATCCATATTTCCTCTGGCCAGATTCTTCGCTTCACTTCGTGGAGTTTACCCTTGAGCGGAGCGAAGGGCTCAGAATGACAAGGCGATATATGTCTTTGCAAATTAATACGCCTGAGGCGTATAAAAGAATTATCAATAATAATGTTAGTAAATAGGTCAGTTTGAGTAAGTTAATTTTATCATCTATAATGCTGTTATAGCTATTTTCAGCGAGGTGAGGAAAGAAAATAATCCTGAGGTCTGATTTAAGATGTGTTATCGTTTATTCGTCTTATTTATGTTTGTGCTGTGGTCTGTGTACTTAATACAAACGGTTTTTATTTGGTCCAGTCACAGAAAAGAAATGGACGAAATCATTGCCCGCGGAGATGGACCTCCGGAGAGAATCGAGCGGTTGATAGACATGCTTCGCCATAAAAGACACCTTGGTAAACAGGACAAGATAAGGCTCGACAGCCTCATTTCAATCAGGAATACACAGATAAAAGGCGTAAAACATGTGGAATCGAAAGTACGGTAAGATAAGTAAAATTCACCCAAATTGTACGTCTTATTACGTCTCGATAGTTTAAGTTCCCTTGACAGCACAGCTAAACGAGTTACAATCGGTACTGTAATAACAGAAAGATTTTCGATTAAGTTTTCTCTACTCCATACGTGATGAAAAAAGCTTGTTAGATTTGTTCTATTATTTGGGAATCTTACATGGAACGGATAAATGACTGGACGGGCCATTACGGTCCTAAATTTACACTGCCTAAGGAATTTGTGCCGTGGCTAAAATGGATAATTCCTGCTTTGGTGGTCCTGTGGCTTCTTTCAGGGATATATATCATAGACCCCGATGAGCAAGGAGTGGTACGTCGATTTGGCAAGGCTGTCAGAATAAGCGAGCCGGGACCACATTATTGTATGCCTTGGCCGATTGAAAAAGTCGACAAACCGAAGGTAAAACAGGTACGCCGAATAGAGATCGGTTTCGAAACGGTCAATCAGGGTCCGCCGGCAAGGTATCGATTTCATCCCGAGGAGTCATTAATGCTTACAGGGGATGAACAAATCATCGATGCCCAAATCATAGTACAGTATAAGATAGAGGATGCTACCGATTATCTGTTTAACGTGCGCAACCTGGAAGGCCCCCAAGGAACGATAAAGGACGCGGCTGAAGTAGCATTGCGCCAGGTAGTGGGGCAAAGACCAATTGACGACGTGCTTATCAAGGAAAAATTGCAGGTGGAGATTGATATTCGCTCAGCTCTGCAGGAAATAGTAGATGGCTACGACAGTGGTATTCGCATAATCGAAGTTAAATTACAAACTGTCCAGCCCCCCAAAGAGGTTGCGGCGGCATTTAACGACGTAGTAAGCGCCAAGGAGGATAAGGAACGGGCGATTAAAGAAGCCGAGGGATACAGAGAAGATATCATTCCCAAGGCCCGGGGACAAGCCAGGAGCATAGTCTTAGCGGCTGAAGCATATAAAGCTGAGAAGATTAGACGTGCTCAGGGCGACGTCGATAAATTCAAGGCTATCCTTAGAGAGTACGAAAAGGCAAAAAAGGTAACTCGAAAACGACTTTATCTGGAAGCTATGGAGGAGGTTTTACCGGATATAAAAAAGTTTATTATTTCCCCTGATGTAGGTAAAGGGCCGATACAGCTTTTGCCGCTTGAGGGGACGCCATTTACCAACAAGTCAAAGGCCGGAGAAAAAAGTGAATAAAAAACTTATTGCGCTTATTGTTATTGTTGTAGTAGTTGCAGTGGCTCTGGGTGGCTCGATGTTCACAGTGGATGAAACCGAGCAGGTCATCGTTACACAGTTAGGTAAATTCATCAGAGAGGTAAAGCAGCCGGGCCTGCATTTTAGGGTGCCGCTCATTCAAAGGGTACACAAGTTTGAGGCCAGAGTTTTGGAATATGACGCAGCCGCGGCAAAAATCATTACCGATGACAAAAAACATTTGGTTATTGATAATTATGCGCGATGGAAGATTAGCGATCCGCTTAAGTTCTATCAAACTGTGAGAACCGAATTCGGTGCTCAGTCAAGGCTGGATGACATTGTTTTCTCTGAGATGAGAGAAGAGCTTGCCCGGCATACCCTAACGGAAGTAGTCTCGGTAAACCGCAGCAAGATTATGGAAAAGGTAGCAGAGCAGTGCCGTAAAAAGGCAAAAGAGTACGGAATAAAGGTCATCGATGTTCGAATAAAGCGGGCCGATTTGCCGGAAGAGGTTACTCATTCGGTCTATGCGCGGATGAGAGCCGAAAGGGAGAGAATTGCTAAGAAATACCGTTCCGAGGGTGAAGAAGAAGCAGTAAAGATTAAGGCTAAAACGAACAAGGAGAAGAAAATCCTCCTTGCAGATAGTTACAAGCAGGCGGAGAAATTAAAAGGTGAAGGTGACGCAGAGGCAATCAAGATATATGCCGAAGCTTTTAAGAAAGATCCCGAGTTTTATTCTTTTGTCAGGACTTTAGAAGCTTATAGAAAATTTCTCGGCCAGGATACGACTATTATCGTTCCCAGCGATTCGGAACTTTTTCAGTATTTGAGTCCGCCGGTGCCTGCGACAGAGCGAAAGGAATAAGTCTCAAGCCGTACGCTGGTCAAGTTTTTATCTCTCGGAAACCTCCAAATGAGTGCTATGGAGTTTGTTTTTTAAGCCAGCAATCCACTAACCTTTGCAAATCACCGATGTCCACCCTGCCATCACCGGTTATGTCAGCACGTTGGCAATTACCAAAGTCGATGCTGAGCCAATGCTCAGCGAGTATTGCAAAATCGAGCAGGTTTACATAGCCATCAATATTTATGTCAGTTGGTGCTGGAATTCCACGATACAAATGTACCTTTCCGTCCCCTGCTCCAATAAGAACATCCGGATAAATATCGGCTGGGCCAAAATGGCCATCGCCGGTCCAGTAACACACGAAGGGCCTGGACCGTGGTGAGCCTGGAAGGTTTATTTGATTACCGTCAGATTCCACAGAGATGTAGCCTGAGAAGACAGGCTGCGAATCGGTTCCAACGTTCTTGTAGAACAACAATTGGCCATCTGTATTTCCTGTTAGAAGGTCCTTGTTCCCATCACCATCCAGGTCAAGTACGACAGGACTGGAACGCATCGAAGGCACAATCAAAGATGTGTCATCTTCCTGAGCGTAGGCTCCATCCGAATCAGATAAGCAGAATTGTGGTTGTGATGCATCATCACCGCTACAATTGTAATAAATGTGTACTTTACCGTCGAGGGCACCGACGACAAGGTCCAACATACCATCGCTGTCCCAGTCCACAAATGTTGGCGTGGCTCTTGCTCCTACATCAAGGATCTGAATGCCGGTAGTGCCCACACGAATGGTTGCTCCGATATCGAAGGTTGGATTCTCGTCTGTGCCGATATTGGTAAATATCTTTACGGTACCATCAGCCAGGCCGACAAGCAGGTCTTTGCGGTCGTCTTGGTCCCAGTAAACAACACGAGGGAAGCACCCTAAACAACCCGAAGCAGGCAACGTTAAATCAACGCCGTTGGACTGTGCGTAGAAGTAATCCGCAAACTGCGGCTCTGCTTCGGTTGCAGCATTCAGATATACGCGAACCTTAGCATATCCAGAGCTACCGCCCTGGCCTATGATGAGATCTTTAAGCAGATCGTTGTTCCAGTCGGCGAAAGACGGTACCGAGTAGCCGGGCACCTGGATGTCATTGCCGTCTGCCTGAACTATTTCTTCCAAACCGAGGTTAAGTAATAAGCCCCTACCAACATCTGTTTCGTCCGGTGCTGGGATGCCTCTGTATAGAT
>CAYNTC010000075.1:0-8946 GCA_964399795.1 uncultured Pirellulales bacterium
CGACTTCCTATCATGTGTACTTCGGTGATGATCTTGATGCTGTGCAGGCGGGTACCGGCGGCACAGATCAAGGAACAGTTACAGACCCTAATTATGACCCTAACAGCATGCTGGAATTCGATAAGACCTACTATTTGCGGGTCGATGCATCGGACGGCACGACTACCTATCCAGGTGAGGTCTGGAGCTTTACCACAACCATTGAGGGCTTAGGCAGGGTCGGCTTTGATATGTGGGAGAATATCGACGGCGCAACTTTGGACAACCTCGAGGAAGCTCCGGCTTACCCGGACAACCCAACCTGGAGCGATGTGTTAACCGAGTTCGCCACCGCAGACAGTATTGGTGACGACTACGGCGCACGAATCTATGGTTGGCTCTACGCCCCGCTGACCGGGGATTACACATTCTGGCTCTCCTGTGCCGACGAAGGTGAATTGTGGCTGAGCACCGATGACGAACCTGAAAACGTACAATTACTCGCTGCTGAACGTGTCTGGGGCTGGTACAACGCGTTTTCCCATCAGTCCGATCCTATCCCCCTGATAGGCGGTAACAAATACTACATCATGGCAATATGGAAGGAAAATGACCTTTGGGACCACTGCCAGGTGGCTTGGCAAGGTGCCGGCATCCGCGATCAGGAGATTATTCAAGGTTGTTACCTGTCGCCATACGAGCCTGTAATCGCCTTTGGTGAGGTCCCACATGATGGTGACACAAATATCAAGCAGACACCGACTCTAAGTTGGAAACCTGGAAAATACGCTGCTTCGAGTAACTTATACTTCGGCTTGGACCCAAATTCTCTGAATCAAATTGCAACAAGACCATTAGGAAGTGAATATTATAAAATCGCAACACATCTTCAGAACAACCAGACATACTACTGGCGAATCGACGAGGTCAACAGCCTTCATCCCGACGGTCCATGGATAGGTGAAGTCTGGAGCTTTACTGTAGCCAACTATACCGTTCTTGACGACTTTGAAGACTACAATGATACTTCACCCGACAGGATATTTGATACGTGGAAAGATGGCTGGGGCGTTGCTACAAACGGCTCGCAAGTAGGTTATGGCACAGCACCTTTTGCCGAACGAACCATTGTTAACAGCGGCCTTCAGTCCATGCCGTTTTTCTACAATAACACCGGCAGTGCAGCATATTCTGAAGCTGTACGCTCTTTTGACGCTCCGCTGAGCGACTGGACCAGAGAAGGCGTACAGACACTAACGCTGTTCTTCAGAGGTTACCCCGCAGAATTCGTGGAGGACCCAGATGGTACGTATGCGATGAGTGCTGGCGGTGAGGATATCTGGGATGATTCTGATCAGTTCCGTTATGCCTATAAGATGCTCTCAGGTAATGGCTCTATCACCGCCCGAGTAGTAAGCGTAGAGAATACAAACGAATGGGCCAAAGCCGGCGTGATGATTCGCGACACACTGGATGGCTACAGTGTGCATGCATTTATGTGTGCCACACCATCGAATCGCAGGTCCTTCCAGAACCGCCAGATTATCGCTGAAACTTCTTTCCAGGCAAATAGCGATGCAAATGCCATTACTCTGCCCTTGTGGGTGAGAGTGGTACGTCAGGGCAACAACTTTACCGGCTATTACTCTTATGATAATATCACCTGGATTCAACAGCCGGATGATGAGAACACCGGCGATGATGCATCCCCCAATCCGGTGACTATTGTGATGTCGCAGAACATCTATATTGGCTTGGCATATACCAGTCACAATACTAGTGAAATGGGTACTGCTGTGTTCGAGGGTGTAGAAACTACCGGCACGGTCATAGGTGATGATTGGCAGGTCGAAGCTATTGGCGTAGAAATGCCTTCCAACGACCCTGCACCTTTGTATATAGCTGTTCAAGGTGGCGGCACGGAAAAGGTCGTCGAACATCCGGACGATCCAAATGCGGTGCTGCAATACACCTGGCAGCAATGGGATATTCCGCTTAGCGTCTTTAGCGATGCTGGCGTGAATCTTTCTGCGATCCAGAAGATGACAATCGGCGTTGGAAGTGAGGGACAAAATGGAGCAGGCAAATTGTATTTTGATGACATCAGGTTGTATCCGCTAATTTCGGAACCTGATCCGAATGCCACAACGGAAGAATAAGCTGAGCAGTGAGTGGTTAACTGGAATTGTAACTATAGCTGCAAGGTTTCTTCGGTTGAAGGTTAATTGAAAGTATTGTACTAATCCGGGGCTCATGCTGATTGAAAACATGGGCCCCATTTGTTTTTATAGTACGGTAAGAATTAACAAATGTTGAAGCTATCACGCTGATATTGGGGAGAGTCTTTCGAACGATTGTTCTTTTTTCTGTTGATCTGGCCATCGCTTCATGTCGGTAATCCTTACCATTAAATATTACCGCGTCCATCATTGACCTAATCAACAGCACGCAGACAATTCACATTCATAAAACGACAAAGGTACTTGCATAGATTAAAAACTGCCGGTATATTACAAAATTCGTTTTCTCAGAATATCGTATTGAAACCTTTTATGAGGACTGATGATGAAAGAAATTATTAGTAGTCCAGGTCTTTCTGAGCTTGATGAGCTTTGCGTGCAGACGATTCGATTTCTGTCAATGGAGGCAGTGCAGAAGGCTAATTCCGGCCATCCTGGTATGCCGATGGGGATGGCGCCGGCGGCATACGTGCTCTGGGCCAGGCATTTGAAGTACAATCCAGCTAATCCACGATGGCATAACCGCGACCGCTTTGTTCTCTCAGCAGGACATGGAAGCGCACTTATCTATACCATGTTGTATCTGACCGGTTTTGACATCAGCTTAGACGAACTGAAAAATTTCCGACAGTGGGGCAGTAAAACGCCCGGCCATCCCGAATATGATCCCGAACTCGGCATCGAAGTTACTACAGGACCACTGGGACAGGGAATCTCCAATGCTGTTGGTATGGCTATAGCGCAAAAGTACCTGGCCAGTTATTTCAATCGTGAAGGTTTTCCATTAATAGATTATCGAATCTATGTCATTGCCAGTGATGGCGACCTGCAGGAAGGCGTCGCATCTGAGGCCTGCTCATTAGCCGGACACTTCGGATTGAATAACCTCATCGTTGTCTACGACGATAACCATATAAGCATCGATGGGCCAACCGAGCTTGCATTCACAGAAGACCGCGCCAAACGCTTCGAGGCGTACGGCTGGCATGTACAGATTGTCCCCGGCGATGGCAATGATATGGCACTATTTGAAAAGGCTGTGGAAAACGCCAAGAAAGAAAAAGGTCGGCCTTCAATTATCAACCTCCGCACACACATCGCTTACGGCAGTCCCAATAAGCAGGATACAGCCGAGGCTCATGGGGCACCTCTAGGTACAGATGAAATCAAACTTATAAAAGAGAAATTCGGCTGGGACAATGAGAAAAGCTTTTACGTCCCTCAGCAGGTTTTGGACCGTATACGCAAGGCTATCGACAAGGGTAAAGAATCCGAGGCGATCTGGAACAGGATGTTCGACGAATACACCAAAAAGCATCCTGAATTGGCGCAGGAATTCAAAGATTCATCCGAGGCAAAGCTGCCCGTTAATCTCGATAAGCTTTTGCCCAAGTTCGAGCCTGGCAGCTCGATCGCTACACGAAAGGCCTCCGGCAAGGTGCTCGATGCTTTGATGCCAAAATTACCTTTAGTCCTGGGTGGTTCGGCAGACTTGACACCCTCGAACAATACAAAGTTCACTGGCGCCAAAGACTTCCAGAAGAACGCACATGATGGCAGATATATCCGCTACGGAATAAGAGAACATGCCATGGGGGCAATTATCAACGGGATATCCGTGAGCGGATTGACCAGGGCCTACGGCGGAACGTTCCTGGTATTCTCCGACTATATGCGTGGAGCGGTTCGCGTAGCTGCGCTATCGAAGTATCCGAGCATATTCGTCTGGACGCACGACAGCATCGGCATCGGCGAAGATGGGCCGACGCATCAGCCGGTTGAGCAAGTAGCTGCACTTCGGGCGATTCCGAATCTGCTCGTTTTCAGACCAGCCGATGCCAACGAAACTGCGCAGGCCTGGAAGTACGCCCTTGAACATCGTGACGGCCCGGTGGCATTACTGCTAACCCGCCAGGGACTACCGGTCCTGGATCAAACAAAATATGCGTCTGCTGCAAATTTGAGTAAGGGTGCATATATTCTTCTCAGCAAAGATAAACCTGATATTCTCCTGTTGTCGACCGGCTCGGAAGTATCAGTGGCTTTAAGCGCTGCGGAGGCTTTGGCGAAAGAAGGTATAGCTGCGCAAGTAGTAAGTATGTCATGCTGGAAATTGTTTGAGAAACAGAGTAAGAAATACAAAGACTCGGTCCTGCCGCCGGATGTCAAAGCTCGGATAGGCATAGAAGCTGGCGTTGAACTTGGCTGGCACAAATGGCTGGGCGAAAAAGGAATTTTTATTGGGATGTCTTCATTCGGCGCCTCTGCACCCGGCAAGGTCTGCTTTGAGAAATTCGGTATTACAGCCGAAAAGGTCGTCGAAGCGGCTAAGAAAATCAGAGAATAATGCAAATTAACTCGTTGAAAATTTTGGGCAGATTGAAGCTTCCAACTCCGGCGTGAATTCATTATCCGGTCATTTCGAGCGCAGCGAAGCGGAGTCGAGAAATCTGCTTTTTTAATAGTTAAGCCATAAATAGATTTCTCCACCCTTCGACTTCGCTCAGGGCAAGCTTGTTACGCGCCCCTTAGGGGCTTCGGTCGAAATGACCTGAAATCATTTCGATAGAAAAAAGGCTAACAAAACGTTTTTTACCTGCGCAGAACTTTATCCCAAAACGTATACCAGAAACTCGTAATGGTTATTCGGTACAATCTATAGAACCAGTTGTCCTTTTCATGTTCGGCAGTAGCTTTTTGCTCTGTTTCTGGCGGTTTTAGATCTGCCTTGATATCGTTTAGTGCGGTTTCAATGAACTCCTTAATCGTTGTCTCCCAGCAATACAACTGAGCTTTGTCCAAGCTGCGGTACATATCCCACACAAGTCTAACGGGCTCAGGCTCATCAGACTCACTATCACAATTCCAAAGGGGTGAGCTGTGAGAGCGATGGGCGTGTATTACAGCAAGCAGAAAGTATTTTCTGAGCAAATCTTCTTCTGTGTCAAGGGGATTTCTTTCATACAAAGGATAATTGTCTTCGCAGTAATCTGGCAATAAGATAGATAGTATATCTCTGCGTCTTAGCGTATCTACCGGATTGGAAGGTAACTCAGCCGCCCAATAGGGGCCTTTTATTCCGTCAAGGGCATACTCTTGGCCATAGAAGTTATTTGGGTCGTATAGAATATAATTTTGAGGGACGCCCTTTAGTCTTTCATCAGAAGACCTGTCTTTCCAACCTTGAAGTTTAGGATCCTTCAAAGCTTCTCTTTGGCCTTCAAAAACCTTCTCTTCCCAGTTTTCGAATCTTTTAATAAACTCTTTAATCTGTTTTGTGACTTTCCTATCGTTGACCTTAAATAGCTCATCTGTTTCCTTCGCGATTTTTATCAAAAAATTCTGATACTCTTTATTGGTCATTTTTGTTCCATACCTTCTTTTTCATACACTTTATTTCTAAAATTTTTATAGCAAAAATTATATCCGATTTCACCTCAAAAGACAACGTTTGACTCGGTTTTTCCTTGATCGTCCGCTGAAAGAGAGAGATAATCAACAATGTTGAAAAGCGAATAAAGTATCAGTGATGAGTTTTATTATATACCGATTGTGGTAAAAAATTTTCAGAAGGTTATAGAAATTAAACATTTAACTTTGTTTCTCGCGGTTTGGATTATCTTGTCTCTTCTGAATGGCTGCGCAACCCCCTACCAATCGGAAGGATTTAGAGGAGGGTATTCCGATACGCAGTTGGCTCCAGACGTTTTTCGGATCACTTTTAAAGGAAACGCATACATATCAAAGGAACGTACACAAGATTTTGCCTTGCTTCGAGCAGCAGAATTAACGCAGCAGTTTGGTTTCAAGTATTTCGCCATTGTTGACGAGCTTTCATCCACCGATGTAAGCACATTCACCACTCCTGGTTCAGAAGATATTAGTGGATCCGTCAACATTTACGGTGGCCCTAGTAGTTACCATGGTATTTACTCAGGGCACAAAACCTATATACCACCAAAAACACATTTCATAATAAAGCCACGTACTGGGCTTCTCATCCAATGCTTCACGGATAAGCCGGACGGGATATACGCTTTCGATGCATCATTCCTACAGAAGTCGCTCAAGCAGAAGTATAAGATCGAATGACAATCTTCCGAGTGTATAACAAGTCGCTCCGGCAGTTTATACAAGCAATCACTTCCTTGATTTGCCAACAAACCGCTAGGTTTAGTTGCAGTTATTTTAGGCAGGAAACGCTGAATTTCCCCTAAATCCGAAATACTAAGCTCGAAGCACGAAACAAATCCGAAATTCAAATGTTCAAATCCTCAAAACATCTTGTTTGGGTCATTTGAATTTTAGTAATTTGATATTGTTTAGAAATTCGTTTTTCGAAATTAGGATTTTTACCCTATATCGCTTTACACTTGATAAAGAGAGATTGCCACAGCTTTTCAAGCCTCGCAATGACTGTTCATTCTTTGGGTGGTTTTTCCGGCAGTTGCTTTTCTAAAAATGCAATCAGTTTCGGTATCTCGACCTCGGCAGCCTTGAATATCTCACGCAAGTCTACTCCGCGGTAGTGATGAATAAGTTTATCGCGCATACGGGCCATAGCCGACCACGGAACCAGAGGATTTGACTTTTTGAAATCATCTGAAATAAGTTTCGCCACCTCGCCAATGAGGAGAAACTGGTGTATAAATGCAGATTGCGTTTTGGCATCTACTTGGAACTGCTCGAAGTCCATTTTGCCTTTGAATTCCGCAATCCGGCTTGCAGCCTGGAACATATCCATAAGAAGTGATGTGTCACGCTGCATAAATCTGCCTCGCAGAATCAAGTATTTCGCGGCGGGTAATCAGGTTCGGATTCTCTTCTACTGCACGCACACTGGTAAGATCGACATCGCGACCGAGAAGACGCGATAGCTCTTCTTCCATGGTAAAATGGTCGAACATAGTCCAATCTGCATCACTGCGGAATGTCACCAAAAGGTCTATGTCACTGTCAGGTCGAAGTTCTCCACGTACCAATGATCCGAAAACAGCCAGTTTACTTATCTTCCACCGATTGCAGAAATCAGCTATCATGTCCGCCCCAACTCCTAAGTTCATCAGCGTCATCTCAGGCCTTTTATAAATTGTTATTTCTTATTCAACTCTTAAAGCCTTCATTATCGTAGTCGTCCAAAAAGAAATAATCAACAATTTTAAAGTATTCAGCGTAGGAAACACTGATTTTGTTTTAATATAGCGTACAGCGTGTAGCGTATAGCGTACAGGATTAACTGAACGCTGCGCACTAATGGTGTAGATTTTCAATACTCACTACTTTGACACTTCGATCCCGATGAATCGGGAGGGGACTCAGTGCAGGTTCTAAGGCTGCCGCCTTTCCAAAATAGGCCTGTACCAATGCAAGCAGGACGCGTGTCTCAAGATGTTCTCGCTTATAGACGATTCATGGATTATACTATACTTATAATAATGTCCTATGGACCTTGGGCGGGAAAAAATAGTTGCAAAGATAGTCTCCCGGCTGGCTCAAGCGGATAATGGGGCCGTGAAAGTCGAAGGGACGTGGGGGTCGTTTGCGCGCTTACTGGCGGCGTACATTTCTGAAAAACTCAGCAGGCCAATCCTCTATATCTGTCCACACATCGATGACGCCGACAAGGCAGCTGACGATATGCAGACATTCGGCTGCGGGAGTGTCGATGTGCTTGCAGCCTGGGAAGGCGAGGAAGAGCTTGCCGATGCCACGGATGAAACCAGAGCTGAAAGACTCAAACTCGTGTCTCGTATCTCGCAGCCCATGTCTCGTGATTTGCGTGCCGTATTCGGCGTAGATAACAATAGGCTTGTTATAACGGCGCCGGTGCAGGCGATTTGTCAGCCGGTACCGAAGCCGGAATCGCTTGCTAAAAGCTCACTGCATATTGAAGTGGACAAGACTATATCACCTGAAGTTGTGGTTGAATGGTTGGTAGAAAATAGCTTTGAGCGTGTCGAACAAATTGATTTGCCGGGTCAGTTTGCCCGTCGAGGAGGGATAATCGATATATATGCGCCGCTAATCAGCGGCAAGATAAGCCTGTCAGCTGATAGCGCCACCAATACCAAAGGAAATGACAGCACCTCTCAGGATGGAGCCGAGGCGATTAGAGTTGAGTTCTTTGGCGACAGCGTAGAGAGTCTCCGCGCGATCGATCTGGATACACAGCGTTCCACCGAACAGCTTGGAAAACTCAGCATCGTATCCGCAATTTGCGGAGCCAGGGAAGAACAGAAGGAGCTTTTCATAAATACTCTGCCGAAAAACACAATCGTCATCCTCGAAGAGCCCGGTGACATTGAAGAGGTTGCAGCAGTATTCTGTGAGCGAGTGCAGGGCAGTTCTCAACTCTACAACTGGTCGGAAATCTATGATGCGCTGGCGGAGTTTGCTCAATTGCATATATGCAGGTTTGCCACATCTGGGCCGGGCGATTTTCTTAAGGTCGATATAAGAAGCGTTCAGCAATTCGAACGCAAAGCCACTTCTCTATGGTCGGGACACAAGGCTGCTCTGGAGGAACTATTGCAGCAGGCAAAAGCCGGCAAAAAAGTACTTTTTTACTGCGAAAGTCAAGCTGAAATAAAGCGTGTAAACGAGATTATCAAGGAGATAAGCCCACAAGTGCCATCGAATTTCAAGTTAGAGTCGGGCTTTATCCATCAGGGTTTTGTGATTAATTCTCTCAAGACGATCGTAGTAAGCCATCACGAGCTTTTTGGGC
>CAYNTC010000076.1:0-8860 GCA_964399795.1 uncultured Pirellulales bacterium
CATGCTTTATGGCAATCAAAGATGACATCCAAAATGCCGGAGCACAATACGTGGACGCTGAGTGCGTTGTAGACGGCAATTTAATTACCTCGCGTAAACCGGACGACCTGCCAGCTTTTTGCACAGCGATCCTGAGGGCTTTAAAAAATAAAGAGAAATAAAATATACAATTTGGAGCTATCCTTATGAGTAGGCAAAAGGCCCAAAAAAAGCGAGCTGAAATACCAGTTGTTCTTGTCGTGGACGATAACCAACAAAACCTTGAACTTATACAGGCTTATCTGGAAGACCTTAAGTGTAAGACTATACCAGCTCGCGATGGGCTTGAGGCGCTCGATATCGTGAAAAAGAAAAAACCTGACCTGATACTGTTAGATGTAATGATGCCCAGGATGAGCGGTTTTGAGGTCTGTAAAAAACTTAAAAATAGCCCGGAAACAAATAATATACCCATTATAATGGTGACAGCGCTCAATGAGTTCGGCGATATCGAGCGGGGTATTGATGTAGGTACGGATGACTTTGTCAGCAAACCTGTGAATAAGCTTGAGCTTCTGACGCGCGTCAAAACTATGCTGAAGCTTAAGCATTTAACTGATGAGCTTGAACGTACTCTGGCATACCTGAGCGAGATTGAAAAACATGCTCAAAAACAAAGTCAGTGAAAACTATGACTAAAAAATAGAAAATTTGAAGCCACTCTGCGGGATTTTGGCGTTCAGATACAATGAACGAATTAGTTGTAGTGTTTATAACAGCTATTTGACGATATGGCAGGGTGGTTATAAATCCTATAAACGGCCCATCAAAACCGCAACAATCCCTATAGCACACACAACCACCACATACTCAGCGTAAAATACACATTAATTATCCAGTTGACTGGACGGCATGTAAATAAGCCAGCAAGTATTGCCGATACGTAACTGGGTTTTGGTTTCAAGACAGGCTTTTTTTTGTGAGTGAGGGATGAGTGTGTTACTCGAAATTCTCGGCAGGGCGATAAGCATTGACACTGCCGATTTAATATGGCACTGGCTTAATGAGCACAGGTCCGCTATAGCGGAAACTAATTCTCAATACCTGCACCTGAGTAGTATCATCGATCTTATGGGAGATATGAAATTACGCCAGGCAGAGGAGCAGCTCAGGCCTTATCTTTTTGAGAATCCTTCATGTCCACAAGGACACATGGCGTTAGCAGCAATATGTCTACGAAAGAACAAACTGAGCGAGGCGGTCGAAGAGCTAAACTCGGTGTATATGAGGCAGCCAAATAATACGATGGCGCTTTACGCACTCGGATACTGTTATGAAAGACTTGGTAAAGAAGCCCAGGCAGTCGAGTTCTACCAGGACTGTCTGAAATTTAAAAATTATCTCCAACTTCCTGCCCAACGATTGGCTGCTATCTATTTCAAGAACGGTCAACTGGAAAAAACTGTGCAGCAATATGAACTGCTCAAACAGCAATATCCCGATAACACATCTACGCTCGTCACACTCGGGTATCTATATTGTGCAAGCAGGGATTACACACGAGCGATTGAGACTTTCAACACAGCAATCTTAATCCACCCGGATAATTTCCTCATTCGTGACGATTATCTCGACCAGCTCATAAGTGATGGTCTGCTTCAAGAGGCGCTTGAGCGATTAGAGAATTTGCTCGATGAACAGCCTGAAAGAGCAGACCTTATAGCCAAACAGGCTGATATTTTGAGTATGCTTGGCCAGACCGCTGAGGCCATCTCACTTTATCAGCAGGCACTGCGGATATGTCCTGACTTTCTGGAGGCTACCGTCAAACTTGGCACGCAGTACCTAAAGCTGGATGCAAAACAACCCGCAGCAGAGCAATTCAACCGAGCCGTGGAAATAAATGATAAAATAGTTGATGCCTACATTGGTCTCGCTGTTTCTGAGCAATCTGCAGGTTACCACTCAAAAGTCGATACAACGCTTTGTTTGGCCGCTGCAATCCAGCCAAACAGCTCATTTTTATTCTCAGAGGCTGCACGCTTGCTTTTCGAGGCTACTAAGCACTTACCATCCGATTGTATCGAAAACATTATTGACACTCGCCAGGCTGTAATTGACTCACACCTTCAAGAAATCAAGCTACGCCCTCAAAATGCTGATGCTTTTTACAGGCTTGGCATTCTTTTGATGAATTCAGGCATGTTATCTGACGCAGCAAAAGCCTTCAGGTCCGTTTTGGACATAAATCCTTTATATATCAGAGCCAAAATAAAATTGTCAATTTGTCTTTTCGAGATGGGCCAGAAAAGCGATTGCCTCGAACAAATTGCACAATTAACACATTTTGATAAAGATGTTCTTCAACTACACTATCGTGTTGCTTTACTTTTTTGTGATAAGCTCCGTTTCGCGTCGTCTCTTTTTAACCTTCACCAGCATATGCTGACAAATTTTGGTTGCGATGATACAGCCATACAAGTTTCTATTGCCCTTCAAAATCTTGGTTTAATCGACAGGGTATCAGCGATTTGGGAAAATCTGACTGAGGTTGCTACATCAACTTTGTCCACAAGTTAGAAACATACCAAAAGCAATAAAACTGCAAAATAAGCAAAACCTTCTAAAATCTAAATCGAATGAAACATAACATATCTTATGGGACGTTATGTTTTTTACATTAAATACATACCCAAACCGACCGATATTTGCAAAGACATATATCGCCTTGTCATTCTTAGCCCTTCGCTCCGCTCAAGGGTAAACTCCACGAAGTGAAGCGAAGAATCTGGCCAGAGAAAATATGGTTTTTCTTTTGCTAAAGCCGGATGCTTCGCCTTCTCGCCTTTGCGTAGCCGTCCATTCTCCGTAGCAGAGCTACTGCGAAGGATGAACTTCGGCGGAGCGAGGTCGGCTCAGCATGACAATAAAAACGGTTAGTTTGAGTTATTAACCTATTCTGCTACCATGGAGGTGAATGTGGACCTCGTAGAGCTAATGGTTTACCAAGTATTTCGTAGTAAATGATGGCCTTACGAAGCTCCTGAGGGTTGGAAAGGTCCAAAAAGGGAAGACTTGCGGCTTCGGAGCGTGGCTTTTGCATTAGTGTAGGAGCCTTAGAAATATCGGGTTGCTCGATAAATTGGGCTTTGGAAAGATAATCCGACTGCAATGCAAGATCAACTGCTGGCTTATGTGCGACAGGCCGGGGACGAGCACCTTCTTTAAACTGTCTGAGGAGTTGCGGCTGTGAAGGCGGACCTACGCCTGAGGGAACGGGCGGTGGCTTTTGTAAGCGAGGCTTGCGAAAATCTTTTGAGAGCCCGGATGGTTTGGGCTTAGCTTCGGTACCTAATTTTTGATCCTGAGCCTTTTTACTCATGGCTTTTACAAGTCCGCCGACCAACCAAAAAACCGCGAGCATCACGACAACAAATATGTTGACCCAATTATCAAAATCTTCCCGCTGGGCAAGTAACTGCATGTTTTGGGCCAGACAAATCATAGAATTCCACTACCGCTGCTAAAAGTTTATTAGCTCAGGTTGACAGTTCTACAGTATTACTCCTTCTTTGGAGGTTTTGATATAGACTGACGCATGTCTGTATCGGCAGTTATATTTTTGAGCCTATAGTAATCCATGACGCCAAGGTTTCCTTTTGTAAAGGCCTCAGCAATAGCAAGTGGCACCTTGGCCTCGTTTTCGACCACCATCGCTCGCATTTCCTGCTCGCGTGCGACAGCCATTGCGCGGCGTTTTTCCGCCTCTGCTTTCGCTCTTCGCATGTCGGCTTCGGCCTGCGCAGCCTGCAATTGGGCACCGACGTTTTCACCGACGTCGACGTCGGCAATATCGATGGACAAAATCTCAAAAGCTGTACCTGCGTCCAGCCCCTTTCCAAGAACGGACTTGGAGATTTTGTCCGGGTTCTCAAGCACGCCCTTATAGGTTATGGCGCTACCGATGGTAGTGACGATTCCTTCGCCGACGCGGGCAATAATTGTCTCTTCAGTTGCACCACCGATCAGCCTTTCGATATTCGCACGGACAGTCACTCTGGCCTTTGCTTTTAACTGAATACCATCCTGTGCAACCGCATCGACGGTGTCCTTGCCTTTCTGCGGGTCGGGACAGTCAATGACTTTGGGATTGACGCTTGTCTGGACGGCTTCAAGAATATCCCGGCCTGCCAGGTCTATCGCGGTGGCAATTTTGAGCGTCAGGTCGATGTTGGCCCTGTTGGCAGCAATCAAGGCACGAACCACATTTGGGACGCGGCCTCCAGCCAAATAATGGCTCTCCAGGTCGCGGGTAGTCAGGATCAAGCCCGCCTGAATAGCGGTTATTTTGCTCAGCACTATTGTTCTGGTGTCGACCCTTCGCAGCCACATTCCAATGAGTTCGGAGAATTTGACATCGGCTCTGGAGAGCTTGGCTTGGAGCCATAGTCTGAAGAACTTTAAGAACAACAGGAACAACACCATCGCCGTAATTATAAGGATAACCAAGAGGGTTACGCCGATAACAGCAACAGGGTCGCTCGCTGCGAGGATTATGTATGCCAGTTTACCCATCGTTTTGCCCTTTCACTAAGCATCTTCTGTTACACGAACAGTTAGCTGTGTGCCCTGCACACGAATCACTTTGACTTCCTTGCCCTTGTCAACATAGCCGGTTTCGGCTACACATTCAAGTCTTCGGCCTGAAAAATCGCACATTCCTACGGGACGCAGTGGTGTAAGCACCGTACCAACGGCCCCCAACAACTCTTTCAGCTCGGCAGTATCTGCTATTGCATCACCACGTTCTCGCTGGGGCGGCGTGAGTGTGACGCTTCTGCCAAATCTGGTTTTCGGGAATATTTTGTACGCGACTACCAAAACCGTTGGTATCATCACAGCGGCAATGACCAATCCCGCATAACCAGTGATAGCGCTGTGCTTAAAAAAGAGCAATATTCCGCCAGCCACACATGCGAAAGCACAAGCGCTGAGAAGCCCCCCGCTGGGCACGAACACTTCAGCTATTATTAGAGCCGCACACGCCAGATACAGAAAGACGCCAAAGATAAGCCACCAGTCCACCGGCAGTCTCCTATGATTGATTTTCCGCCCTTTTGACAACAACTCTATTACCGTAGATTTCGATTATCTCGATTTTTACACCCTCGTCAAGAAATTCTGCCGTTGCGACGACATCAACTACTGCCTCACCGAACTTCGCCTTTCCAGTGGGCCTGAGCGTTGAGGTTACCTCACCCACGTCGCCGACATTTACGGCCGCAGTCTCGCATTCCGGCGGAGCGGTCATGCTAAGCTGCGCATCACCCGGCTGGGCTGGGACAGTCGGTGTAAGTATGAGGCCACTTAGAAACTGCATCTTGGGCAGGTATCGGGCAAGTATCCAGGCTAAAACAATAAATCCGATGAAGCCAAATGATAAGCCCAACACACCGTTAAGAAAGATTCGCCAGTCAAAAGAGGTTTCGGGCCAAGGCAGTCTGTCGGGAGGATTTTTAATGAGCATGCCAAAGGCACCAGCAAGTATGCACGCGATTCCCAAGGTGCCTGCGATACCAAAACCCGGCAAAACAAAAATTTCGATCATAAGCAAAAGCATGCCGACAACAAATAGAGCAATTTCTACCCAATTAGCCAGTCCGACAAGATATTTACTACCGATTATGATGGCAAAACAAATCAGGGCCGCAAGACCCGGCAAGCCAACACCCGGCGTGCTAAATTCAAGGTAAACTCCCAGCAGCGCTAGCATAACCAGCACCGCCATGACTGCGGGCGAATTTAGCCAGCGGACCATCTCTTCCGACCAGTTGGTCTCAAGAATAATGGGCTCACCGGGAAAGGTAACACTATCACGCTCCTGCAAGAACTGAAGGACTCCTTGTAAATCCTCGACCTGGGCTCTGGCTATTCCATATTCAAAAGCTTTTGAGGCAGTTAACGTCAGCAATTCGTCCTCGCTGACTATCAATTCTTTATTATCGAGATCATAAACGTTTGGATCTGTGGGTAGCTGCTCTGTTTCAAAGAATTCATAGTCGCCGGTCTGAACGTTTTTAATTCGAAAGACCTCTATTTGCATGGTGACCATGGCTTTTAGGAGCGAGGGGGGATAACCGTTTGCTTCAGCAGCTCGCATAAAAGCTGCACGTGTGAAGCTCTCAACCTTTTCACGCTCAACACCTTCCAGCTTTGTACCAACTGCGATGGGAGCACAATCACCTATGGTAGTGCTCTGCCGCATTATGATGTCCTGGCAGGAGACACTTATCATAGCTCCTGCTGATATGGCCTCGGTAGTTATATAGGCAACTGTGCGAGCCTTTTTGCCCACATCGAGGATTAGGTACTTGGCAATATCATCGGCCGACTGGAGAAGTCCCCCATAGGTCTCTATTTCATAGATCAGATAATCGGCTCCTTCGTCAAGTGCCATCTGGCTTCTTCGGTGGATGGACTTATACAAGCCGTCGTCAATTAAGCCCTTACAGGTGATGACAACCGCCGTAGCTTCATTGGGGTGGCCTTCAAATATATCGTTTATATCGTTAGGCGCAGGCTCGAAGGTCGCGCCGCACACAAGGAGCCCAAAAGCTAAGACAATCGGAATTAGGCGATGTGAGCCTTTCATGGTTGAGATTCTACCTTGTAATTGTTGGTTTGGCAATACCTTATCATGGACTGGAAGCAATTTTCGGCTCCACCCCGGTCCACTGCAGGCCGCCGATTATAGCCTGCCCGATGTTGGTCAGGTGGTCGCCTATTTTTTCGACGTTATCGACCAAATCGCAAAATATAAGGCCAGTTTCTGCTGAGCAGATGCCATCTGTCATACGTTGGACATGGCTGCGACGATACTCCAGTTGCATTCTGTTTAATTCGGTCTCACTAAGCAGAGCTGCCTTGGCTGCCCCAATATCGTTGTGCTCCAGGGCAGAAATAATATTATCGAACATGTGTGTTGACTCTTTTCTTAGCTGATCAGCCTCAGTGAGAGCTTGTTCGCTGAAGATGAGCCTTTGGTCGATCTTTCGCTGAGCAATCTCAACAATATTGACCGCATGATCACCTACTCGTTCAAGGTCGTTAACCGTATGCAGCAGTACTGGCAATTCGACAGAGACCTCATCTGAGAGTTGTTTGCCTGAGAGCTCCGACAGATAGGAGGTAATCTCAAGCTGGAATATATCGACGAAGTCTTCCAGTTCATATACCAAGGCAAGTTTTCTTCTATCATCTTCGATGATGCCGTCAATAGCGTGCGTAAGGGCCTTTTTTGCTGTTTTAGCCATACGTACGATTTCACGCCTCGTCTGGGCCAGAGCTATCACGGGTGTATTGAGCAGGTGTTTTTCAAGAGCAACAGGTTTACGAGCTACTTCCTCTTCGGTCACAGGTAGAATCTTTAGAACTATTGTTCTTAAGACATTTATAAGGGGCAGAAACACGATGGTGTTAAAGATGTTGAAGGTGCTGTGCGCAACGGCTATGTGAACCATTATGGTATTCTGTGAGAGCTTGAAAGGCGTGATCCATTCGACAACACTACCGAACCACCCGGACCAGACCAGCGGCAGCATATAGAGTACGCCTATGACGTTAAACATTGTGTGGCCCATTGCTGTGCGCCTTGCATTTCTTGATGTACGTAGAGCTGCTAATTGTGCTGTGATTGTTGTGCCGATGTTGTCACCGAGGATGTAAGGTATGGCAACTCGCAAGGCGAGGTCCCAGTCCGTTCCGAAAGCGCCCTGGAAAGCGAGCATCTGAATCACGGCGATCGAGGCGGAACTGCTCTGCAGAAGCATTGTTATGGCGGTGCCGGCGAGGACGGCCAGAAGGGGATTTCGGCCAAGCCATATCAGAGCCTCCTGTACTTGGCCGTTGTCTTTGAGCGGGCCGAAGGCTTCTTTCATAAAGTGTATGCCAATAAACAAGATGCCAAAGCCAATAAGGGTCTGGCCGACGCTTTTAGTCTTTTGAGTTTTGCCAAGGATGCTGATTAGAAAGCCTACACCGATGATCGGAAGAGCGTATGCGGTTATCTTGAAGACCGCAAAGGCGGACACGAGCCAGGCGGTAAACGTTGTGCCAATATTTGCTCCGAGGACAACGCACAGGGCCTGTTTGAGGGTTAGCAACCCTGCGTTTACGAATCCAACGGTCATAACAGTGGTGGCGGAACTGGATTGAATAAGGCATGTCACGCCAGCGCCGACCAGAACGGCTATGATGCGGCGCTTCGTGAGGGATTCGAGCAAGTGCCTGAGCTTTTGGCCAGCGACCTTTTTTAGGCCGTCGGACATCAAGCCCATGCCAAAAAGGAAAAGCCCCAGCCCCCCTACTGTGCCGAATATCATGTCCTTTATCATGCTAACTGCCTACAGAGATAGTAGAATCACACGCCCAGCTACTCTCCCCAAGGGCGGCAACACCCATCAACCGCGCGCTACTTTTAACCGTTTTTGTAGAGACCGTCAAGGCAGTTTCTCCGCGAGCCGGTAAAATGTGTCCCTAAAGAGGTTTTGCGGTTAGCAAAGGCCGCGAAGTATCTCGACCCCCTTTTGGATTTTATCGTCATCTGTAGCGTAACTTATTCTAAAATGTGTGTCTTTTTCGCTAAAGACATTTCCGGGAATAATCAATACATTGTTCTTAATCGCTCGTTCGACAAATTCGGTTGCGGATTCGGTTGGAGCTTTGACGAAGGCATAAAATGCACCGCCAGGCTTTACGAACTCGAATTTTTCCTTCAGGCCTTCGTAGAGCAGGTCTCTTTTTCTTCGGTAGCTATTGACTAAGTCGGTGACATCATAATTTAGTGCTGCGATAGCAGCCTTTTGAAAAGGCGTTGGAGCAC
>CAYNTC010000077.1:0-8853 GCA_964399795.1 uncultured Pirellulales bacterium
ACAAAAGGGACGTTCCACATGGGCTGGCAGGACGGCTGGAGATTCTATCCGGTGAGCAGCCGAGACCCGGTTATCCATGAAGAGCCTCAACTGCACGAGCCGGGCTCTCAGAACATTAAAGAACTCTGGGCAGATTTTCTTGAAGCGATCAAGACAGGCAAGCGTCCGGTCTGTGACATTGAGGATATACACTATTCTACGAACATGAGTCTTTTGGGGATGCTATCATATAAGATTGGACGCAGTATCCAATGGGACGGTGAGAAAGAACAGATCATCGATGATCCCGAGGCTAACAAGCTGCTTCGTCGTGAGTACCGCAAGCCGTGGGTTTACCCGGAAGCTTAGCCCTGATTTTTCACAGCCTCAGTTGAAAAAAACTCCTATTGTCGGCATAAGTTTGTTATAAAAAAATTAACGCTTTGTTATTTTGTCAAAAATGGAAGCAGAAAAAGTTTATATTCAAACTTGGTATCCAGGCAAAGCTTCTCTGAGCTTTACGGACGCATTGAGTTGTCTTCGCCGTATGCTTTGGCGGGATAGGATTAAATTTATATTCGGTAATAATGCTGTACATGATAAAGATTCCGAATCTTTAATAGAAGCATTAGCTTCAACAGCTTAAATGCTTAGCAGGAGTGCGAAAATTTACGACTATTTAATTGTCTAATAAATATAACTATAAAGTTGGTGTTCCGGTCGGCGGATACCGGAAGTAAGAGCTAAACAGTGATGCTAAAGAGTATGGTGGAAGCGTTCATGGAAATGCAGGAGGAGGTAGAGACATCATCCGCATCGTTCTACGGGAAATTCGATTATCCCCTATCCATCAAGCTGTCACCATTGGCTGTATTAGTTTTTAAGCGAGAAGAAGATACGAGTGATACCAGGAGCTAAATATAAAAGGAATAACAAATGCAGTTTTACCGTATGGGCACCTCAAGCAAAAAGTGTAAAACTGCAGCTTACCAAAGCCGGCAAGGAGCGAATCATATCCCTTGAGAGAACCGAAGGCGGGTATTGGTACAAGGAAGTACCTGATATTGATCCTGGCAGTCTTTATTTTTACAGACTTGATGATTCAATTCAAAGAGCTGATCCTGCTTCTTATTTTCAGCCAAAAGGTGTTCATGGGCCAAGTGAGATTATCGACCACAAATTTAGCTGGAAAGACAAAGACTGGTCAAGAATACCTTTAAAGGGAATGGTGATTTATGAATTGCATGTGGGTACTTTTACAAAAGAAGGTACCTTCGATGGAATAATTAAACGACTAAAAGGGCTTAAGCAACTGGGTGTCAACGCCTTAGAGCTAATGCCGGTAGCACAATTTCCCGGAGAAAGGAACTGGGGCTATGATGGAGTTTTTCCTTACGCTGTACAAAATTCATACGGTGGACCCAAAGGTCTAAAGAGGCTTATCGACGCATGTCACTGTAATGGGTTTGCCGTTATACTCGATGTAGTTTACAACCACCTTGGTCCAGAAGGCAATTACCTTCGCGACTTCGGACCTTACTTTACGGACAAATACAAAACTCCATGGGGTCAGGCCCTTAACTTTGATGGACCTTACAGTGACCAGGTGCGGGACTTTTTCTTTGAAAACGCCCTTTATTGGTTTCGCGAATACCACATAGACGCCCTGCGCCTTGATGCTTTGCATTCCATTTACGATGCAAGCGCCAAGCACTTCATAAAGGAATTAGCAGAGCGAGTTGAAAATTTCTCGAAAGTCTCCGGCCGAAAATACTATCTTATAGGGGAAAGCGACCTGAATGATGTCAGGCTCATAACATCACGGTCAAAAGGCGGATATGGGCTTGATGCTCAATGGTGTGACGACTTTCACCATAGTCTGCATGCCCTTATAACAGGGGAACAAAGCGGTTATTACGAAGATTTCGGAACAATAGATGACCTGGCAAAGGCTTACAAAGAAGCGTTTGTTTACTCATGGAATTATTCAAAATACCGTAAGCGTCATCACGGAAGTAATTCAAAACGTCTGCCCGCTGAGCGGTTTGTAGTCTGCATCCAGAATCATGACCAGATAGGCAACAGAATGCTTGGTGAGAGACTGTCCAATCTGGTTAGTTTCGAAGCTCTCAAACTCGCAGCGGGAGCGGTCATTTTGTCACCATATATCCCGATGCTTTTTATGGGTGAAGAGTATGCCGAAGAATCCCCATTTCAATATTTTATAAGCCATACAGAGCAGGGATTGATTCAGGCCGTTCGCAAAGGAAGAATGGAGGAATTCAAGTCTTTTCGTTGGCGGGTCCAATGCCCTGATCCCCAGGCTGTCCGAACCTTTAAAAGCTCAAAATTAGGTTGGCAAGAACGTAACAGAGGACAGCACAGGATTTTGCTAAACTTCTATCGCGAACTAATCGCTTTGCGAAAGGGTATACCTGACTTTACTGACAGCACAAATATCAGGGTACGAAGCTTATCGACGGAGCGGATATTGCTCTGGCACCGTCGCGTTACAAACAGACAGATTCAATGTGTGATGAATTTTAGTGAGGCAGAACAAAAACTGCGTCTGTATGCTCCTCAGAAGGGCTGGACAAAGACCCTGGATTCAGCTAATAGGAAGTGGAAAGGGCCAGGTCCACAGTTGCCGACAACAATTGGGGGCAAGCACGAGGTGACCGTGCCTCCATTGAGCCTGGCAGTATTTGAGCGAAAAGAAGCTTACAAAAAGCAAAAGGCCTCGCTTAAAAAAGCAAGAGCTAAGCCATCCAGAGAAAAAGTCTATGCGGGTACCGATAGCCACATATAGATTGCAGTTTAATCCCTCGTTTGGCTTTCAAAAAGCTAAATCAATCATATCATATTTGCATGAACTGGGTATAAGTGACATTTACGCTTCTCCTATATTCAAGGCTGTTAAAGGCAGCACACATGGTTATGATATTGTAGAACCCAACCAACTCAATCCCGAACTGGGCAACTGGGACGACTTCAATGAAATGATGGCGGAAAGGCAACAGCACAAAATCGGGTGGATTCAGGATATTGTTCCCAATCACATGGCTTTTAACAGTGAAAACCAAATGCTAATGGATGTCTTCGAGAACGGCAGACAAAGCCGGTTTTTTCGTTTTTTTGATATCGCCTGGGACCATCCGGATAAGACTCTCACTGGTAAAATCATGGTTCCTATTTTGGCAAGATTATATGATAAGGCTCTGGTTAGTGGTAAAATTCATCTTGGATTGAATGCCCGGGGGTTCCATGTACAATACTATGAGTTTTTTTTACCTGTTTGCTTATTTAGCTATTCTAATATTCTTGGGCACAACCCCAAAAAATCCCAACATATAAAAAATACCGCCAAAAGTGATTTCAAAAATCTTTTGAAATTATGCGACCAATTTGATTTATTAGCTAAACAACCATTCAGTGACAAGCGAAAGAAACAAGTTCACAAAGCCAAGACAAGGCTCTGGCAGCTATATTCTTCCAATAACACAATCAGGAAGCACATTGAAAGCATTTTGGATTTCTACAACGGCAAAAACTCCCAGAAAAACAAATTCGCAGCACTTGAGAGCCTCTTGAATCAACAATATTTCAAACTGGCCCTCTGGAAGAAAGCGAGCGAACGAATTAATTACCGACGGTTTTTTTACCTGAATGATTTTATTGGCTTGCGAGTTGAAGAAACCGAGGTCCTTGAGTTCACTCATCAGTTAATAATTCGTTTGGCCCAAGAAGGTAAATTCACAGGCCTAAGGATAGACCATGTGGATGGGCTTTATAATCCAACAAAATATTTGGAATATCTGCGAGAAGTACTTAGTGATACATACATAATCGTGGAGAAAATCCTAAAAGCGCAGGAAAATCCACCAGACTATTGGCCCATACAGGGTACGACAGGTTACGAATTTGCCGACTGTGTCAATAAGCTCTTTTGCTGCAAAGAAAACGAAAGAGCTTTCAACAAAATTTATAAACAGTTTGTCGATTTGGAGCAGGACTATAATCATCTTGTATACGAAAAGAAAAAATCTATTGTCCAAAAATTTATGACCGGTGATGTACGATACCTTGCCCACCTTTTTGAAACTTGTATAAAAACAGAAAGTACTGCCCAAAATGCAACATATCAAGATATTGAAGAAGCTCTTGTTGAAATAATAGCAGCATTTGGTGTATATCGAACATATATTAATAATGATAAATACACAGAAACGGACAGAGAACACATAAGAAAAGCAGTAGCGTTGGCTGCAAATAAGAGTCCTCAACTAAAACAAGCCATAGACTTTATTGGCCAACATTTGCTGTATGAAGTTCAAACACTTCCAGAACAACCGAATAAGAATTGCCTCTTTCATTTCACTATGAAGTTTCAGCAGCTAACTGGGCCTGCAATGGCAAAAGGATTTGAGGACACGGTCTTGTACAGCTATAACCGTCTTATTTCTCTCAACGAGGTTGGCTCACAGCCGGACCGCTTTGGTATCCCGGTTAAAGAGTTTTACAAATTCAATAGCGAAAGAGCTAAACGGTGGCCGTATTCGCTTAATGCCACTAGTACACACGATACAAAGCGGGGCGAAGACGTTCGGGCTAGAATAAATATCTTATCCGAAATGCCAGAACAATGGAGTTCAAAAGTTACTTACTGGCGGAAGATTAACGAGCGGAAAAAAACCAGGCATAAAGGTGGTTTGGCACCAGATGCTAACGATGAGTATTTTCTATATCAGACACTTATCGGTGCACTGCCTTTCCGTGAGAACGAATACAAAGCTTTCAAAAGGCGAATAAAAAAATATTTCATTAAAGCTGTGAGGGAAGCAAAGGTACATACTAACTGGATTGAGCCGAACGAAGAGTACGAGAGCGCCTGTGCACAATTTATAGATAAGTTGCTGATTTTCCATCAAACAGACGAATTCTGGCAAGATTTTACTACCTTTCAAAAGAAGGTAGCAGCGTATGCAGTTTATAATTCTCTTTCACAAGTACTCATAAAGATGACCGCCCCTGGCACAGCAGATTTCTACCAAGGCTCGGAACTGTGGGACCTTAATCTGGTCGACCCAGACAACCGTCGTCAGGTCGATTTTAAAGGCAGAGCTAAACTGCTGGCGGAGATTAAAAATACAGCAAACCAGACAAATACAGATTTTTTCGCTGAGCTTCTCAAGCGCGCAGAAAACGGACGTATAAAAATGTTTTTGATATATAAGGTACTCTCAGCACGTAAAAGACACAGACAGATTTTCGAGCATGGAGATTATCTGCCATTAACAATTACCGGCCCGCAAAAAGAACATGTTATTGCTTTTGCGCGAAAGTCTGGAAAGAGGATGGCGATTGCTATTGCAACAAGGTTTCTTAGTTCAATGGTTAGCCCGACTCAATTGCCTGTCGGTAACGAAATATGGAAGGATACAAGCATTATACTGTCCAATAGCGCTTGTAATTCATGGTTACACGCCATCACAGAGGAAGAAGTAAAAAATTCAAATAAAATACCTGTTGGAAGGATCCTGAACAAATTTCCAGTTGCGTTATTGGTTCCAGGAAAGTGACATGTCGCATATTCCGTAAAAAGCTCAAGCATGGAAAATATATCTACTTTAATTTCTGGCGTATATTTTGTTCAATTGCTTCAGTTTCCTGGCAAGGCTTGGGCTAAGCTGACCTGGTTTCAAACGCCATAACCAATTATTCTTCTTGGAAGCTGGTCGATTCATCCGGGCTGTGGCTGGAAGGCCTAAAATATCCTGGGCGGGAATTATAGTCAATTTCGCAACGGAGCTCATGGCCATTCGTATAAACTGCCAATGTATCTGATCGGAAGATACTCTACAGCCTATGTACTCTTTTAACCGCTTTTTTTGCTCTTGACTGGCCTCTTTTTTGAACCATCCCCTTATTGTGTTATTGTCATGAGTACCGGTGTAAACAATGCAGTTTTCGATATGATTGTATGGGATATGAGGATTGCCTGCCGCATCGCCATCAAAGGCAAACTGAAGTACCTTCATAGTTGGCAGAGCAAATTTCTCAATAGTCTCTCTAACATCAGCAGTTATATAACCCAAGTCCTCGGCAATAATAGGAGCTCCGGGAAAAAGCTTTAATAAAACCTTAAAGAAATCATCCTTGGGGCCTTCTTTCCACACACCATCTTTGGCTGTTCTGCTACCTGCAGGGACCTGCCAATAACCTATTAGCCCGCGGAAATGGTCAATACGGAGGAAATCGAACATCTTCATGCTATGCCTTATTCGTTTCATCCACCAGGTATAATTTGTTTTTTTCAGTGCTTCCCAGTCGTAGACGGGATTACCCCACAATTGTCCGGTACGACTGTAATAATCCGGCGGCACCCCTGCTATGTATTTAGGTTTCTTATATCGATTCAATTTGAAGATTTCAGGGTGTGCCCAAACATCTGGGCTATCATAGATCACGTAAATAGGAATATCTCCGATTATCTGGATGCCTCGTTGGGTACAATAGCCCTTCAGGTCAACCCACTGCTTATAGAACATATATTGCAGAAAGGATTGCAGTTCTATATCAGGTTGCAATTGGGTCTTGATCTCTTTGAACTCATTTCCGTGGCGATCCTTTACATACTTTGGCCAAGCATGCCAATTGCGTTTTTTAAAGCGACGCTGGAGAGAAATAAAAGTTGTAAAATCGTCAAGCCAGAAGGCGTTTTCTCTTTTAAATTGCTCATAAGCATACCCAAATTTGTTGCTTTTTCTAAAGCGGTCAAAGGCAAACTTAAATAAGGATTTCTTATAGGCTAAAACCCCGCGATAGTTCACACGAATCTTAGAAAAAAAGGGTTGATCTTTGATTTCATACTTTTTCAGAAGGCCTGCACGATACAGTAATTCCGGGCTTATTAGCAAGGTCTTTCCAGCGAAAGCGGAAGAGCAATTGTACGGAGAATGAGCTGTTGTGGCTGTAGTGTAATTTAGCGGCAATATCTGCCAGTAATTCTGACCGCTTTTTACAAGAAAATCGATGAATTTATACGCCTCCGGTCCGAGATCGCCGATACCATGCTTAGAGGGCAAAGATGTTACGTGTAGTAATATCCCACTAGCTCTTTTTTTTAACATTTCGCTTCTCAAGCAAGATATTTCTTTTCGCAGTTTTAAATAAAAAATTTATTCTATAACCAAACCCAAGTGCCCGGCAACCAGCTCGAAAAGTTGGACCCAATTTACGGCTTCTTCGTCTTGTGCTGCAGTCTTTTCCTTCATTTCAGGATATTTTTCTTTGCCGATTGTAAAGAAAAGATTCTGTGCCAACTGCAAATCCATGTCCGGGACTATACCCCTTAAAATTTTAAGAACACTTTCGATTGTAGACAACCGTTGTATATCATCACGTGATTGTTCAAACATCCCCATAAGGTTGTTAATCTTTGCTGAGGTCTCATACCTCAGGGTTGCCATATCCAGTTGAAGCGATAACCTCGCTGCTTCGTCGGTCAGTTCTTTCAAGCGGTCAATGTTTATTTCTTCAGCCTGGATTACTTCACACAAATCCTGATTTAAAATAAACTCCGCTGGTGCCGCCAGGGCTTTTGGCAAATTCATATTCATATTTCGCAGCATGAGCATTATCGAATAGTTCTGCTCATATATGTGGCGAAATGACCTTTCAATTTCTTCCCAGGTATCGCTTAATAGCTCGTGAACCATCCGCCGCTGTTCATCCTTGAAAAGATGCCAGATTGAGTAATTGTTTCCCCCGAACCGTATATGAATTTTTCGCATGACTTCGTTTGTATGACCTTTGTAAAAAGCATCTTCAAGCTCTTGCCGCATCTGCTGAAAATCTTTATTCGGAAAGGGTGAAGTCAACACCGTAAATAAATTATGGCCTCCAATGTGTAAGGTGGCAAAATCGACACTTTGCTTTTCCAGAACGATATCGGATTTAATAAGGGCTCTGCCTGTGGCCAGTATTTGGGAACCGGCTGTGGCAACTTTATAATCTTCCATAGTTGCGGTATAACAGTATACCTCTTGTTCTTGATCAGATGATTCAACAAATATAGAGCTTAAGGCAAAATGTGCACCTACCCTATAGAGATCTATTCCTGCTGGCTTGACGTAAACTTCGTAGACATCCTGTCCATTGCTCAAATTGCCGGTATTGGCAGGTGCTTCTTTAAGCATACCTTTAAAATCATCAACAAGTTCTGTCTTTGTTAATTCCTTATATAGCTGCATAGCACGGGCGGCATATTGCATTATCTGCACTGTTTCTATGCCCGAGATATTGTCAAAGAACCAGCCACAGCTCGTATACATTAACATAGTCATTCGCTGCATTTCCATCAGCTTGAGAAAAGTGACTTTATCTTCATAGGTAAGCTCCCTACCTGTTACTTTACCAATAAAGCTTGTCACGTTCTGCTCGGATCTGTCATTTATTACCTGTATATATTCATTTCTAACCTGCCATGGGTCTTGGCAATAGTGTGACAGTCTTTTTTCATAACCTTCGGCGAGCCTATCTCGAAGCCAGTCCAGCGATTTTCGCAAAGGCTCTCTCCATTGTTGCTTACCTGAAAGAGACTGATTTGCGCAACAACCACAGTTACTCTTCCATCTTTCTACTCCGTGAACGCAGCTCCAGGAACTATTTTCAATGATTTGTACTTCGTATGTTGGCGGAAACTTCTCCAGGTACTCTGCATAGATTGTCACATTGGCAAGATTATTGGCTTCGATATGATGTAAGCAATACGCCAATGCCATATCGCCGTGGCGGTGGTGGTGCCCAAATGACTCACCATCGGTAGCAATGTTTACAATTTGGGCGGAGTTGTCGTTGTCCTTGAACGATTCA
>CAYNTC010000078.1:0-8822 GCA_964399795.1 uncultured Pirellulales bacterium
CAATACCTTACAGACAGAAGGAGCCTGTTTGTCAGATTAAATAGTGGCTACTACAAATAATTACGTTGAAGCTAAGAAAAGTGCTTTTGAAAAGTTTATACATTTCTGCGAAAGTTCTCAAAGCCTAAATAAAGAAGATCTGATTACCTTTATTGCCAGTTTAGTGGAACCGACCGTAGACGCTCGGGTATTTGAAATAGTAAGCTATAGTATATTGAAATATTATTACCATAACAAAAACATTTACTGGGGATTTGAGATTGACAAGATTCAGGAGGATAATCTCAAACTTTTCAAAACTGGCCGTACCAACGCAAATGATGGAGGAATTGACTTTGTTATGAAACCACTTGGGCGGTTTTTCCAAGTGACCGAGACTGTGGATGTAAATAAATATTTTCTCGACATAGATAAAATCGAGAAATATCCAGTAACATTTGTAATAAAATCCTCAGAGTCAGTTTCAATCCTAAAGAGCAAGATACAAAAACAAGCCGAGGAGCAGTACTCAGTCAAAAAGATTGTCTCACGCTACATGGCCTGCATTGAGGAGATAATTAACATATCTATCCTTCTCGATAGGTTTCGCGAGGCGGTTAATCAAGGCTTTCTGGAAGATATTTTGGCTGAAATTATTAGGCAAAGCAAAGTAGAGTTCAGTTACGAAGACGATTATGACATAAGCGATTATGAGGAAGTTAATGTCCTCGAATGAAATAGTACAATATCTATATTGATACAATTTTGGCAATACATTAAGTGAGCGAACAGGTTGATATTTCGGTTGATTTTGCTGGGATTCGGTTAGCTAATCCGGTATTCACTGCTTCCGGTACCTGCGGGTATGCTGACGAGCTTGCAGATTTCATGGATGTCAATTGCCTCGGTGGATTTATTACTAAAAGCATTACCCTCAAACCACGAAAAGGCAATCCGACGCCAAGGATTGTTGAAACCGACTGCGGCATGCTCAACGCGATCGGCCTGGCTAATATCGGGCTAAGCAAATTCATCGAAGAGAAATTGCCTGTTCTGGAGAACATTAAACCGGAAGTTTTTGTTAACGTTGCCGGTGAAACTATCGGCGAATATGTAGCCGTGGTTGATCGGCTCGCGGCTGAAAGAGCTATAGCGGGATTTGAACTGAATATTAGTTGCCCAAACGTTGAAAAGGGCGGGATTAACTTTGGCACAGACCCATCAGTAGTAACAGAAATCACATCGGCGGTTAAGAAAGCTGCCAAAGATAAAGTTTTGGTGGTCAAGCTTTCTCCTTGCGTTACAGATATTAGTGTGATTGCTCGCGTAGCGATTGAAGCCGGTGCCGACGCACTTAGTTTGATAAATACATTCACAGCAATGGTCATCGACATTGAAACTCGCAAGCCCATTCTGGCCAACCGGACCGGCGGATTGTCGGGGCCTGCAATAAAACCAATAGCGGTTTATCTCGTTAACAAGGTTTACAATGAGGTGGCAAAGGATTGCAAAATACCCATCCTTGGAATGGGGGGAATCAGAACCGCCTCGGATGCCGTTGAATTTATCATCGCTGGTGCTTCGGCAGTCGGCATAGGTACTGCTAATTTCATCGAGCCTGGATGCGCAATAAAAATCGTCGAAGGCATAAAAAAATATTGTATTCGCAAAGATATCACGAGCGTTCAAGAACTAGTTGGGTCGCTTACGGAATGGTAACTGGTTACTGGTAATTGGTTACTGGTAATTGGTTATTGGTTATTGGTTATTGGTTATTGGTGAAACAATCACTTATACTAATTGTATTAAATTGCTGCGCTTCATATTTTTGGCATAAATGGGTGGCAGCCTCAAGCGTAGCTTGGGGATGGTTTTCTCGTTATACAAAGCGCAATATCTAATTACAATTGGTATTATTTCCTAACGGCTCGATCGGCCAGAGCATTCCGCTTAGATCATTGAAGTGAATGATGGATGACAGGACGGCCACCGTTTTCTGTCACCCGCGCCGGGAACCCAGCTTGAGTTTCTGAATCTTTTCCTGAATCCAAAGGTTGATCAAAGTATGGGGGGAGACACCCCTTTCCTTGGCAGCGCGGCAAATAGTTTGCGATAAGCCTTTCTCGATGGCATACAGAGATTCCTCAGACTCCATTTCTACATCAGTTCGGATTGACCGGGTCTTACTCCAATAGTCGGACAGATCATGCTCATCCCAGAAATCGCCTATGCCGGTGTATGTTCCAGTCTTGGAGATACTGCCTTTTCTCACTATATCTCTTTTGCTGCTATCACTTCTTCTCATACTGTTTTACCCTGGTGCATCTGCGCATCCACAGTTCGTAAATGGTAGCAGGCCTATCGGTTAAGTCAATAAAGTCTACCATAGAAAATAATCATCCTAAGGATTGTGAGCGATTATCCAAATTGTTATTTCTTGACGCTTGATAGTTATTCGGATATGTTTTTATTCGATGACCCACCAATAAATTGGTGGGCTAAACAAAAAGAGGATAAATGGAAACGCTTAAGTTATTGTGCGATTATTTTCCGACAGCGGTCTTTACAGGTAAGTGCCTCGTGTTTATCAGTGAGGACTGGCGTGTTGAACTAACCGAGCATAAAGACAGCGATTTTAGCAGATCACAGGCCCAACCGTCGGTAATACGAGTGAGGCTCTCCAAGAAAGCGCTGGACGGTGAGTTTGTCCCCGGTCACTATGAAGATTTTCAGCTTGCTTCATTGGGCCAGCTTGCTGAGCAAATTGAGAAATACGTGCAGATGGCGATTGGTACTAATCTAAGAGAAAGTGTTGATTAGCTTAAAGTGCTTACCGGCCTGGGGTCCAATAAATTCAACTGCACTTTAATAAGCCTAAAAGTCTTTTGCCAAGAAGCTTTTTGCTGGCATTTGTGGGAGTCTATGACTGATAAATGATACAGCAAGTGGATGACGGTGTAGTCTTCAAGGTTAAAATTGTAGCCGGTAGCAGCAAAACAGCTATTTGTGGCTGGCTTGACAAGATGATAAAAATCAAGGTGGTGGCAGCCCCAGAAAAAGGCAAAGCCAATGAGTGCTTACTTGGATTTTTAGCTAAGCAACTCGGCGTCAAACGTCACGATATCAATATAATCTCAGGACACACCAGCTCAATAAAGCAGTTACATATTGCAGCAATATCAGCCGAAACACTATTGAAGAAACTGAATTCAAGCAAACCAGGGTCTTAATCTATGACTGTCACAACATCAAGCCTCCCGACCACTCACCAAGTGGATGAAACATCACTGCGATACATGCTAAAGTTGGCTGTGCCGATGGTTGTTTCGACCATATCGTTTACCATTATGCAATTCGTGGATAGATTCATGGTGTCACGACTCGGGACGGAGGCACTGGCGGCTATTCTGCCGGCTCAATTTGTAAGCTTTGTGCCCGCAAGCTTTGCCATGGGTGCCGTCATGATACTCAACACCTTTGTAAGTCAGAGCTTAGGTAGAGGCGCCAAAGCTAACTGCTCAAATTATTTCTGGCAGGTAATATATATAAGCCTTGCATATTTTGTAATTGTCCTGGCGATTATGTGGCCGGCTGCGCCGTGGATATTCAAAGTAATGGGACAACCGGCTGCGGTTGCTAAATTGGAGGTTGTGTACTTTCGAATTATGCTCTACGCCCATTTGCTGGTAATGGTCAGCCACGCCAGCAGCGGGTTCTTTATGGGCATACATCGCCCGCTTATTACCATGTACGCATCGCTTTGTGGACAGTTAATCAATGTGGCAGCAAACTATGTATTGATCTTCGGCAAATTAGGCCTGCCGGCGATGGGAATTGCAGGTGCGGGCTGGGGGACAGTAATTGGATTAAGTATCACCACTGTCATAGGTTTGGCTGTGTTTTTAGGAAATAACATCAACGCAACCTTTAAATCCAGGCGATCCTTGAATATAGATTTTGGCAAAATATATGATTTGCTAAAGATTGGACTTCCCGCTGGGTTTGGATTGATGGTGAACGTGGCGATTTGGGGAGTGATATTGACTGCATTAGTCGGGAAAGTCAATGGCAAAGAAGCGCTGGCGGCTACAAGCGTGGCACTATCATACACGAGCTTTTCTACTATGCCGATTGTTGGCATATCAACAGCTCTAACCGCAGCGGTGGGTAAGATAATCGGCCAAAATAAAAAGAATCTGGTAGCAAAACAAACCAGTATTTGTATAAGAGCAGCATTAATATACATGGGTTTAGTAGGCCTATGCTTTTTTCTATTTAGAGATGCTCTAATTACGTTTTGGTCATCGGACGAAAAAGTGAAGGAAACTGGCGTTAATATTTTGATCTGTGCCGCAATATATCAAATGTTTCACGCTACACGCATTATTTATGAAGGCTCTCTGCGTGGTGCTGGTGATACAATGTGGCTGGCAATTATCTCAGCGGTGGCGTCGGTAGTGGTATTAGGACTTGGTGGTGTGCTTATAGTTAATTTTTTACCGTCCCTTGGGACTATGGGACCATGGATTGCAGCTACATTAAGCGTTATTGTCGCAGGGCTGGCTAACCGATGGAGATTTAAAAGTAACCAGTGGATGAAAATTGATTTATTTAAACGACGCGCTCTTGGTGTACCCACTGAGATCGAGATATAGATAAAATCCCGTGTAAAGTGTGAGGTTATATCCTTGAACACATTGCTTAACAGCTAAATCACAACTTTCGTAGTTGAATATTACGAACCGCTCCGGTTGTCCGCCATGTTGCAATACCCAATGGCTGGGACAGATCCACTTCCGGTCGAATGCTGATGTGTCGGTCAGTAGTTGTCATATCGATGAGCTTCTTGTCGTCAAGCCATGCTTCGATTTTGTCCGACGTGACACGTAATCGGACGTAGTACCGTCGACCATTCTCAAAGTTAACAACCCGCGTTGTCTCATTATTAGCTGCATCGTAGTAGTCTATATTCGACAGACCGCAGATATTGCCGCCCCACCCCCCGAGGATAAGCGAGCACGGATTAGGTCCGACTGGAAAAGTCAAGCCGCAAAAGAAATCACTGCCGGAAACTCGCATAGCCTCAAGGCTAAATTCATAATTCATACGAACAACCGAACCAGTCCATGTAATGCCGGTCATATCGTTTCCCATTTCGAGGAAGATACTGCCGTCTTTGACATAGACCGAACCCTGGCCACCAAAGTCGGTAATCTTCCATTGGCCCAAGCTCTTGCCATCGAATAGGCTTCTGTCACATTGATACTGACAGCCAATCATTATAAGAACTAAACTGACCAAACACACTCTGCCAAGAACGTCCCAGAGTACATCGCACAACCTAAAAGAAGCACGATTGTAGAAAAATCTTGCAAAAGCCAGATCGATTGTATTCATCCCTGTTCCTCAAATATCCGTAAATTGCGTTATACAAATGCAGTTCTTGATAAAGATTATATGACGGTAATTCGCACCAATCGACAGATTTTTAGTATAATTAGTATTGTAGGGCTCAAATTGGAGGTTAAAAGTTACCGATAAGGCTTGTACGCGAAGGCGATTAGCCAGAAGCATCGAACAACGCAAACTGTAGTTGAGCTGTTGCGTATAAGTTCTACGGTGAACAGAGATTAAGAGCAAATGAAGAGGATTTTACTGACACTGATATGTCTTGTCCTTTTATGGCAGCAGGCTTCTTTGGCACGTGAAAGGCCGCTCGCCAACGAAGGTAACAGAGGACTTTATGTCCGGTCGATCGACGAGGTGCTTCTGCTAAATGAAGATGAGATTGATTTAGCAACTGCTGCCTTGATTGTTTCGGAACGCTGGAGCGACCTTGTGCACGGGCGAAGATACCTCTCAACACTGGACAATATGACACTTGATGTCCGGCAACGCCTTGATGAAAAATGGCTCAAGCCAAACTACAAGGCAATCCCTATAATCAACAGATACCTATTCCATGAACTTGGCTTCAAATCTGTTACAGAAGCAACCGACCCGGATGTATTGCTCTTACACACTGTGTTAGATAGAAAAAGTGGCTACTGCCTTAGTCTTTCTATCCTATATCTGGCAATTGGCGAACGACTTGGTATGCCTTTGTATGGCGTCGTAGTGCCGGGACACTTTTTTGTCAGATACGACAATGGGTATACGAAAGTTAACATTGAGACAACGAACTTGGGCGCAAGTTACCTCGACAAGCACTACATAGAGAAATTCAAGGTTCCCCAAGGCAGTGATGACAGTATCTATATGAAAAATCTAAATAAATTGCAGACCTTGGGTTGCCTTTTTAATAATCTCGGAAATGCTTACAACGATTTAGGTAACATCGAATCTGCATTCCTCGTACTTGAAAGAGCTGTTCAGATTAATCCGACACTGCCTGAATCACGCTCCAATCTTGGCAATATCTTTCTTATAAAAGGAGATATAGAGAATGCGGTACGCGAATATCGAATCGCCTTACAAATCAATCCAAATGACGCCAAGGTCCACAATAATCTTGGCAACGCATACATTCAGCAAGACTGGTTCGATGACGCTATATTTGAATACATGCAGGCTTTGCAGTTCGATCCGAACTTTATCGATGCGCACAGAAATCTGGCGGTAGCCTATTGCAAAGAAGAGAAATTCGAACAGGCAGTTGCGCAATTAAAGCAAGCAATTGACTTAGAGCAAGAAGACGTTGACTCGCACAGCCAGTTAGGCGATGTGTACAACCAGATGGGCGAACATCGAAAAGCAATGTTACGCTACAAAGCAGCTTTGGCAATCGAGCCTGACCATGCTCAGGCCAATTTCGGTTTAGGCCTATGCTATAAGCATTTGGGATTGGTGGAGGATGAGATACTGGCATACAGAAGAGCCTTAACTTCTAAGCCAGACATGCTACCAGCCCTCATAAATTTGGGTAATGCCTATTTTGCCGTCGAGAATTATGATGCAGCCATTAGATATTACACAAAGGCTGCCCGTGTGGATCCTAACGATCCCTGGATTCAATATAATCTTGCAGCGGCTTACTCTAACAAAACCGATTACAGCAGGGCAGTAGCTGTATACCTCAGAACGGTTGAGCTTGAGCCTAACATGGGCGAAGCGCATTACGGACTTGCGTATGGATTCTATCAACTGGAAAAGTTTGATTTAGCCTGGAAGCATATAAATATCGCTAAGCAGTTGGGTGTGGATATTCCACAAGACCATTACGAAGCCATAAAGAACAGAATCCATTGACACCAGTATATACACCAGCTTAATTTATCACATTTTTTTAAGGATTCTCAAAGTGCATTTGCATCCTTTGCGACAAAAAAATTGTTGTGATTAAGAGGCGACTTGAACTGCGAGAATCGAGACCTGCTGGAAATAATCTAAGGAACATTGCCCAAAACGTGCAAACTGTATGGTTTGACCCCATTTTTGATTTTGGAACCAAGGGACTCTTAAGGATGTAAATTATTGATATTTAATCGGTTTGTGTATATACTGTTATTTGCGACATCTATATTTATTTTATGTCTAAGATACGATGATCCAGACAAAAGCTAAAGTGCTCGTTGAGCTAAGTGGCGGTGTTGACAGTTCAACTGCTGCTGCATTGCTTTTGGATGCAGGTTATGATTGTGAAGGTGTGTTCTTTAGAACAAACGACCAGAGTAGTCCCGCACAAGCTAACGCTGAAGACGTGGCCAAACGGTTGGATATAGAGTTTTTCGTACTGGACCTTAGTAGTGACTTCGAGCACGTTATTGACTATTTTTGCGATGAGTACGGCAAGGGCCGAACGCCTAATCCGTGCGTTTTCTGCAACAAATACATTAAGTTCGGAAAACTCTGGGACTTTGCACGCGAACACGGCGCTCATTTTTTAGCTACCGGCCACTATGCCAGGATACTCAATCATAATGGCCGCGCAGGTTTGTATGGGGCTTCCGACCCATTCAAAGACCAGTCCTATGTTCTATCCATGGTTGACAAAGATATACTGCCATATATCATATTCCCTATAGGTGTCTACTCCAAAAATCAGGTACGGCAGCTTGCTGCTAAATTTGGCTTAGGCACTGAAGATAAAGCTGACTCGCAGGAGATATGTTTCATCCCTGATAACGATTATGTTTTAGCACTTGAAAGGCGACGCCCGCAACTTTTCCGCAGAGGAGATATTGTAGACAGCCACGGGACAATCTTAGGCGAGCACGACGGAGTACACAGATTCACCATCGGCCAGAGGCAAGGATTAGGGGTTGCGATGGGCAAGCCTTATTACGTTGCGAAACTTGATGCCAAATGTAATACTGTCACTCTTGGTCCGTCTGAAGAGATTATGCACAAAAAACTTCGTGCGACCAGTGTAAATTGGCTTGTTGAGAAGCCACGTTCACTATTTCGAGCTGTAGTTAGAGTCCGGTATAATGATAAGGGGAATTTGGGAAGCGTTGTCCCGCAGGGTGATGGGGTATCCGTTGAGTTTGATAAGCCTCGCCTGGCAATTACACCAGGACAGTTGGCTGTGTTTTATGTTCAGCAGGGACGATACAATAAGGTTGTCGGTGCCGGCTGGATTGATGAAGCTTCTAATTAGTGCTTTATGAAATGTGTTTTGGGCAACTGCATCATGACAGGCAAAGTTTTGTATTTTAGAATGGGTTATGTTTATTAGCGCCAAGTTTTTGGTTGCTTCGACATTGGCATTGGACTTGGATTCATGCAGGCACACGAGGATATCCTGAGTTTGATCAGGCGAAAGATGGCCGAAGTGACACGGCAGACCCAAAGGGCAGTCATATTGCAACCAGGAGCCATAGGAGATTGCGTATTAACCCTGC
>CAYNTC010000079.1:0-8799 GCA_964399795.1 uncultured Pirellulales bacterium
GCTCAATGATGGGTTCTCGCCGCCGGTATTCAGGTGGTGGCAAAGGTGGCGGGCAAGCCCAGCTCGTCATGCTTTTAATTGCGATACTTGCCGCGATTTTGGCACCTATAATGGCGTATCTACTATACTTTGCGCTTTCAAGAAGGCGCGAGTACCTTGCCGATGCCGGTGCTGCCAGACTTACTCGCTACCCCGAAGGTTTAGCCAGTGCTCTGGAAAAAATCGCAAATGATCCATCGCCACAATTAACTACCGTAAATAAAGTTACCGCACCGATGTATATTACCAATCCGTTTAAGAAAAAAGGACATCGCAAGCTGTCTGACCTGACCAGCACACATCCACCGATTTCCGAGAGGATACGGATTCTGCGCAGCATGAGTCATGGTGCATCCTTCAAGGATTACTCGGATGCTTTCAGCGAAGTGACTCACACCAAAACAATCATCCCCCCTACTGCTCTAACTAAAGAGGAGGTTGCACTTCGAAAAGGCCAAGCAAAAGCGGCAAAGGATGAACGCCTACAAACTCAAATGAGACAGGTTGGTGACATAATGCGAAGAGTCAATAATTTCATGTTCTTAACGTGCTTGTGTGGGCTGAAGTTGAAAATCCCCCCAAACTTCAAAGGCAAAAAAGTTACATGTCCTCGCTGCAAAAGAGAACTTGACCTTCCGCGCAGCAATAAAAAATAAATACAAATTACAGAACAAAGCAAATCCTGGTCAATATACAAACCTATATTACCTCAGATTGTCGTGTATCGTCTGATAGATAAGATTAGATTTTGTCTCGTTTCCAAATAAACCAACTCGAATGGAAATCTTTGTAACTGCTTCGGCTGTGGAATTGAGCTTAACGGTTACCTTCTTGTCCTGAGCATCACGAGCGGTAATAACCCCTGAAATTGCATCTCTGCTCTCCCTGGTTACACTATACCTCAGTTGCTTCATGGCCTCCTTTGTTGCTGCATATACGGCGTCGATGTTCTTGGCCTCCACTGCCTCCAAATCACCCTTTATGTACGCTACAGTACTCACGGCACCGGCTCCAACAGCAGCAGCCAAACAACCAGTCATAGACGCAACCGCTCCAAGTAATAATACTGTTAATAAAATTCGTTGTATTTGCATCTTTGTTCTCCTTTTGACCATACGCAATTACATTCCGTTTAAGCCGTGAAAATAATTGACCAGAAGATGGTTGTCAAGACACTTTGGAGCGTGTTTGAGACATTTGTCTGCCCACTTTTTGCACAGCGATCGAGCAAAACCACTACCGCACTTGATTGGCTGTAAACAATGCCTTAACAGACGAACGTAGCAGTACAATTATCGTAAAGACACCTAAAACAGTACCGAATGGAAACAAGATGCAACTTATGGCAGCCGTGACCAGACAGAACATATAGTGCGTTCTCTTTGCGAGGAACCGGCCAGCAATAATTATACAAACCGCCAACGTCCAACCAAATATCATCGCAACTATAGCAAGCGCCACCAGCAATAGGCCGACAAAGACCGGTGCATCTTCAATAGCACCTGTCAGAATTGCGATGCCAATACTCAAATGGATTATAGGGATACAAGCACCCAAAGCCGTAATACCACCAACCACATAATGAAAAACCGAAAGAAGTTTCAAATATTGTTCATCCTGATCCATAACATTACTCCCACGAATACATGTAAGTTACTCAAACTGGCCGATTTACTAACATTATTATTGATAAGTCTTTTATTTGCAAAGACATATATCGCCTTGTCATTCTGAGCGAAACGAAGTGAAGCGAAGAATCTGGCCAGAGAAAATATGGATTTTCTTTTGCTAAAGCCGGATGCTTCGCCTTTCGGCTCAGCATGACAATAAAAACGATCAGTTTGAGTTAGCTTCTCAACTAATCACTCCTTTCCCCAAGAATAGTTGTAATAAACCGAATCATCTATACTCGTAATATATTCAAAACTTTTTAATGCGTCAATGAAATATGGCACTTTGGTGGGCACTATGCTCGATACAGTAACTCTGTTTAGTATATAGAAACAGATGCTTGGCAACAATACAAGAGATGCTGCCCAGAGTTACATCCTGTACATATAGCGAGCACGCTCAATCTGGTAAACTTAGCAAAATAAAAAACGGTTCAGTACGTAAAAACTTGCACCTTTTGCTTGAATTGTTCAAAATTCAGTTCACCTTCTGCATAGGCATCAATATCAGCCTTTTTTACCCGCAAGGTCAGCACAGTAGTTTGTTGCCAAGAGTCTCCTCTGGGATGTCCAAATTGCACGATGCCACCATATCCACCCATAACACCGCCTATACCGCCCATCACGCTACGCATTCGCCCTGATACTAATATATTTTCGTGCGCCGACCACGGATTAGCTCAGAGTTTCCAATGCAGCCTTGGAGATTTTTTTAGGTTTCGCAATGTGGCCTAAATCCTGTATCATTCAAGTTTGAACGGCAAAAAGACGAGTAAAATATAATGGCGAACGGCGTTAACCATGCTGTGCATAACCTGAAGAATATATCATTTTACTGTGTCATTATAGGTAATTGACAATGATATCGGAAGAGCCTGAGAATCTACAGCCATTTTTGTCCGATGATAAGATGGAACTGCGTGACAACAATACCGAACTGAAAATGCCGGAGGTAATCGGCATTCTGCCGATCCGAAATGTTGTCGCCTATCCTGGAACTGTGACGCCACTGGCCATAGGCAGGGAAAGAAGTAAAGCCCTGCTTGCCGATATCCGTCCCAATGAGTCCGTCATAGGCCTTGTCACCCAACGCAATCCGGAAACCGACAAACCCGATTTCAAAGACCTCTACTCAGTTGGAACGACAGCATCGGTATTGAAGATTTTTAAGATGCCACAGGGTTCGATTAACATCGTAGTTCATGGGATAGATCGCTTCAGGATAAAAGAGCAAATAGATTCAGAACCCTACTTAAAGGCAAGAGTTGAACTGCTCGAGTTCAAAGCAAATATAACCAAAAAGCTCCAAGCACTGATGGTCAGCGTACGTCAGACGGCCAACCGCGTAATTGCTTTGAGTCCAAACGTACCAGAAGAAGCATCTGTCCTCCTGGAAAATATTGAAGACCCATCTGCGCTAGCCGACTTCCTGGCTGCCAACCTCAGCCTTGAAATATCCCGAAAGCAGGAGCTACTGGAGGAACTTAATCCAGCCAAACGACTCGAAAAGATATCCGTTATCCTGGCGCATCAACTCGAAGTCCTCGAGCTGAGCCATAAGATTCAAAGCCGAGTCAGAGAGTCAATTGACAAAAGCCAAAGGGAATACTTCCTGCAGGAACAACTCAAAGCCATTCAGTCCGAACTTGGCCAGAAAGACATCAGGACTGAAGAACTAAAGCAGATCAGCGACAATATCGCAAAAGCCAAGATGCCCGAAAGTGTCGAACAAGAGGCGCTGAGAGAACTGGACAGACTCAGCAAGATACCTTCTGCGTCACCGGAATATAGCGTTATCCGCACATATCTGGATTGGGTTTGTGAGCTGCCCTGGTCTGTTCAGACAAAAGACCAGCTTGATATCAATAAAGCCCAGCGAATATTGAACCGTGACCATTACGACTTGACCAAAGTCAAGAAACGTATCCTCGAATTTTTAGCTGTCCGAAAGCTAAATCCGGCCGGCAAGAGCCCGATCCTCTGCTTTGTCGGACCACCTGGTGTGGGCAAGACTTCACTGGGTAAATCCATTGCCCGTGCTATGGGCCGTAAATTCGTGCGCATATCACTGGGTGGAATAAGAGACGAAGCCGACATCCGTGGACACCGCAGAACATACATCGGTGCCCTGCCCGGCAGGATCATGCAGGAGTTGAGAAAGTGCGGCAATAGAAATCCGGTTTTCATGCTCGATGAGCTCGACAAAATTGGAGCCGATTTCAGAGGTGACCCATCTAGTGCACTTTTAGAGGTGCTCGATCCTGAACAAAACAATAGTTTCAACGACCACTACCTCGATCAGCCATTTGATTTGTCCAGCGTTATGTTCATCGGCACAGCAAATTATACTGAGCCGGTTCCGCCAGCTTTGCGCGACCGGATGGAAGTAATCGAACTGCCCGGTTATACCGAAACCGAGAAACTAAATATTGCCAAGAAATATCTCGTCCCCCGGCAATTCAAGGAACATGGATTAAAGAAAAACCAGCTCACTATCAAGGACGAAGCCCTATTGTCAGTAATCCGCAGCTACACGCGGGAGGCGGGCGTGCGAAATCTTGAGAGAAATATCGCAGCAATCTGTCGAGCCGTCGCCACTGATATAGCCAAGGACAATAAAAGACGTGCAACTATTGACAAAGGTGATCTTGCAAAAATCCTTGGGCCAACCCAGTTTGAATCGGAGCTGGCCTTGCGAACAGGCATACCAGGCGTCGCAACCGCATTGGCTTATACTCCGGTTGGTGGCGAACTACTTTTTATCGAATCAGCATCTATGCCCGGCAAAGGCCAATTGCAATTGACAGGCCAGATTGGCGATGTTATGAAGGAAAGCGCACAGGCTGCCTTTTCAATCGTGAAAGCAAACGCTAAAAAGTTGAAAATCAACACTGACAGGTTCAGCAAATCTGACTATCACATTCACGTCCCGGCTGGAGCCATTCCGAAAGACGGCCCAAGCGCGGGCATCGCAATGTTCACGTCACTTGTTAGCCTTCTTTTGCAGAAGCCGACCAGGCCAGATGTGGCTATGACCGGTGAGATAACCTTGCGAGGATTGGTTTTGCCGATAGGCGGATTGAAGGAAAAAATCCTCGCTGCAAAGCAGGCTGGCATAAAGACTGTTATCCTGCCCGCCAGAAACAAAAAAGACCTGCCCGAAGTCCCCAAAGAAGCCAAAAAAGGTCTTCAATTCAAGTTTGTCAAAAACACAAGCGAAGCCCTAAAAATCGCCTTGAATACGCAATAGATATTTACCGTCATTCCTGCGCAGGCAGGAATCCAAACTCTCAAACAACTGGATTCCGCATCAAGTGCGGAATGACAGCCACGCAAATCACATGTTACGTAACAATAGCTCAATACATTCTTTGCTATTTAGTCTCTAACTGGGAATAATCTACCGAGCGCATGCAGAAAAATTCCAATACCGTATTGAAGAAACCCGACTATTGAATCCAAAGTTTTGAGTGGTATTTCAACCTATAGCATTAGCTACCTTCACCACATCAACCATTTCAGCTACGTCGTGGACGCGAACTATTGAAACGCCTGCTACGGCACATAAAGCCACACTCGCGGCTGTGCCAAAAATTCTATCCGCAGGTTTTTCTTTTCCCGTTATCTGGCCAATGAAACTCTTTCGGCTCGTCCCAACGAGAACGCGGTAACCTGTAGCGACGAAACTATCAATGTTTCTTAAAAGTAATAAATTATGTTCCAATGTTTTACCAAAGCCAATGCCGGGGTCTATAAAGATTCTGTCTTGTGCTATTCCTGCTTCCCCGGCTCGTTTGGCCCGGCTGAGAAGAAACCGGCGGACTTCACTTACAACGTCATCATACTTCGGCTCAACCTGCATCGTTCTTGGCGTTCCCTGCATGTGCATTAGGACAACCGGCACCTGCTGTTTAGCTGCCAATCCTGCCAAACTTGAATCGCTCAAAGCTGTTATATCGTTTATAATCGCAGCACCAGCATTTAAGGCAGCCTTGGCAACTTCAAAATTGTATGTGTCGACACTAATCGGCACATCCACTTTCTCAGCCAATTGTTTTATAACGGGCACGACACGTTCTATCTGCTGCTCGGGTGAAACTGGCGCTGCGCCCGGCCGCGTAGATTCACCTCCGACATCTATTATAGCAGCACCGTCAACCGCCATTTGCAAACCATGCTCGACCGCCCTACCGACGTCAAAGAACTGTCCGCCATCGCTGAACGAATCCGGCGTGACGTTCAGGACGCCCATGACGATGCTGCCCGATGAGAAATCCAGTCGGCCGCGCGGCCACTTTAGCACAGCTCTATCTTGATCCTTAGCCATGAGTCTCAACGAATCATTTGCGCTGTCTTATTTGGAATCCGATACCTTTTAATTTCCTGGCTAAATTGCTATTTTCATCATCAACGATAACACGCGTGTTTTGAAATTCTCTTCGCACATGATATTCTTTTCTAAGCTTGTCAAAAAAAGCCCCTCTTTTTTCTATTGGTTCATTTAGAATCCGCCGGAGCTTTACATCATCCTGTCTTATATCATAAATACTCCGCACAGTCTGTAAAAGCACATCCTGTTCGGTACCACTGTGTGAATTTACAACCAACTCGGCAGCAGAAGGTTCAGGCAAAAAATCATCCGTCCTAAACTTTGGCTCAACATCGAAAAATTTACAAACAGAGTTATATATCATAATCATGCCGGCGATTTTACCATCCAATGAATAGCCGGCAATGTGTGGCGTGCCAATATCCACAATTTCAAGCAAATTCGTGTCAACGTTCGGCTCATTTTCCCAGACATCAAGCACAACAGCCTGTAGCCTGGCTGAGCTAATCGCTTCTTTAAGCGCAGAGCTATCCACGACCGCACCTCTGGCTGCATTTAGAAAAACACAACCGTTTTTGAGCGACTGAAAAAACTTTTCATTAGCCAGATGGAATGTCTTATCGACACCCTCAAAGGTCAATGGTGTATGGAGGGTTATGAAATCACAGTCAAAGAGCGCTTCTATCGGGATGTACTTTTTGTCGCCGGTTTGTCTTTTTAGAGGTGGATCGTTGCAGAAGATGCGCATCCCGAGCGCCTCGCACTTTGCAGCGACTTTGCTGCCAACATTGCCAACGCCAATTACGCCGATAGATTTACCCTCAAGGTCGATATCGAATCGTTCTGCAATCTCAAGTAAGACAGCAATTATATAGTCAGCCGCGGAGTTGGAATTAGAGCCTGGTGCCGATGCAAAACCAATATTGCTTCTCCACAGGAAATCCACGTCTACATGGTCAAAACCAATCGTAGCTGTACCGACGAAACGCACGTGACTTTTTGAGAGTAAATTTTCATCGACACGTGTTATGCTGCGAACTAATAAAACATCAGCGCCTGAAATGAGCTTCGGCGTAATTTGGCGACCACTAATTAGCTCGACATCGCCGATGTGAGAGAAACACTCCCGGACAAAAGGGATATTTGCTTCGGCAACTATCTTCATAACGTTGTGTGCACTGCTAAATGTATCTGACAATCTCTCCCAAATTTTACAGCGTTAAAGTTCAAAACCGGCAATTTTAGTGCCGCAATCAGGGCAGTGTGAGTCTTTTATATGGTTCGCTGCTATATAGTAACCTGTGCGCTCGATTAGTATTCGTCCGCAGTTATAACAGAAAGTACTTTCTGACTTCGTTCCAGGGACATTTCCCATGTAGACGTAGTGTAAGCCCGCAGCTTTACCAATTTCATAAGCGCGCTCAAGGCTTTCCAGCGGAGTAGGAACGGAATCCAGGTACTTATATTGCGGATGGAAACGACTAATATGCCAGGGGACGTCGGAGCCGGCATTATTCACGATAAAATCCGCAAGCTGCCTGAGCTCATCCTCTGAATCATTTTCGCCCGGCACAAGTAAGGTCGTAACCTCCAGCCAGATGTCCGTCTGTTTTGCAATATATCTGATTGTATCAAGTACAGGCTGTAATCTGGCCTTGCAAAGTCTCTTATAGTAATCCTCACTAAAGGCCTTCAAGTCAACATTGATTCCATTAAGCCAATCTTTTGCAAAATCTATCGCCTCGACAGTCTCGTAGCCATTACTGACAAAAACATTGGTCAATCCTTTTTCTTTCGCTAAGCGTCCGCAGTCGTTGCATAGCTCCATAAAGACCGTCGGCTCAGTATATGTATAGGCAATGCTCTTGCAGCCCGTTCGGACGGCTGCTTCGACAATCTGCTGAGGGGTGATTGGCTCACCATCAATCTGTCCTCTTTCTATGGCAGCCTGGCTTATCTGCCAGTTCTGACAAAACTCGCAGCGGAAATTACAGCCCATCGTTGCGACAGAAAAGCTGCGAGAGCCGGGCTGAAAATGAAATAATGGCTTTTTCTCTATAGGATCGGGATTGACAGAGCAGACCTTGTCGTAATTCAACGAATACAGCATACCATCCACGTTCTGCCGCACCTGGCATCGTCCGAGTTTTTTATCGTCGATAACACACCGCCAATTGCAAAGATTGCAGTGAACCTTCTTATCCTCTATCGGCTCCCATAACACCGCACGCTTTAGGTCTTCTGTTTTCGGTGCCATTTTGATTCCCCTACAAAATTGGCTTTACTTACGAAAGCCAATATATAGAATGAACACGCCAAAATCAACCGATATAAAGAAAACAAGAATGTCGTGTGTGACCATACATTGTGTCGAAACAGATCCTTTCTGTCACCCCGAGCGTAGTCGAGGGGTCTGGCCGATATCGAAAAGTGCGGCGTTTGCGATGCCAGATGTCTCGACTGCGCTTCGCTTTCCCTAAGGGACGCCTTACGGTGCGCTCGACATGACAAATGCAAGGGCCGCCACGATATTCAGTCGCACACAATATGTCCCTTTTTTCGAATAAAGCCGTTCGGGACTGTGTTTGAATATAATTCCAAGAGGAGAAATCATGGACAAAGTTGAAACTTCAAAACTAATCGGCCTCGATGAATGTGTATTGAATGCTTTGAAGCTCCTTGCTGATCCAAAGACCAACTTGCCTGAGGTGGATTTTGACAGCTTTGAAAAACCCTTGGTTGTCGGCAGTGGAAATGCAG
>CAYNTC010000080.1:0-8789 GCA_964399795.1 uncultured Pirellulales bacterium
CGGATGCTTCGCCTTTCGGCTCAGCATGACAATAAAAACGGTCAGTTTGAGTAATCAAATAGGGGCAATGAGGCCTTCATGTTACCTCGGCACCTTGAAGTTATGTGCCAATCACCTCTGAACCAGATCGGAAAACGCAGAAATGCTTCTTAAAGATTCCTTTTAAGAATATCGCTATTCATTAGCAGATTCTTCCAACTCACAATGCTATAAAATCCAGCTTTCAAGTAAGCTTTTGCCGTCAGCAATGGTTGACTTTTTCCATTCCTACTAAATAATCCAACAACCAGCCAATAAGGAATCCTTAGCAAGAAAAAAAGAGATGTAAAAAGACGAGCAAACGCAAATTCAATCGCACTTCTATGTAACCTGATAAACGTCAACTTACTACCACATAGTTGCAATTTGAACTCGTCAGCCATCTGGTTTGTGGTTTGACCACCGTAGTGAATTATCTTAGGCTGGGGAGTAAACATTACTTTCCAGCCATTCTTCTTGAAGCGATAACACCAATCTGGGTCGTCACCGTAGACAAAGTACCTTTTGTCCATAAGGCCCACCTGATTTATTGCCTCACTCCTGACCAAAGAAAAACAGCCACAAACTGTTTCCACCTCCCTGACATCCTCGTAGTCCCACCAGGTCATGTGCTCTCTCCCAAAAAATCTACTCTTCGGGAACATTTTATAAAGGTACATTGCAGATAAAAACATGTTCAAAGCTGATGGGTACATAAAACAGGTTCTTTGCAACGTCTTGTCAGGGTTTAATACTCTGCACCCAACTACTGCTGTTCTCGGATGAGCATCCGCGAATGCAACCGACTTAGCTATTGCATTATCGAGCACGATAGTATCGGAATTTAAAAGCAACACATACCTTCCTTTTGCTACTTCGATACCTTGATTGTTGGCTTCTATGAATCCTTTATTCTCGTTGTTGGTTATGATCTTTACTTCAGGGAACTCTTTAGTCACCATTTCCACGCTTCCATCTTCTGAACCGTTGTCGACATAAATGACTTCAAATTTGACTGCCTTGGTCTGTTCGTAGACTGATTTCAGACAACTTTGCAGAAGGTCCTTGACATTCCACGCAACAATAATTACGGATACGTCTACTGCCCGCTGAGCAGACCACTCAGAGGTTCCAGTCCGCCCACTTTTGGATAACGTGCGCTTATTCATTCTGAAGTTCACTATTTGACTCGCGCAATCCTCTTAACGCTAAAATAAGGCTTTGCGGCAATCTATTGCTTATCTATTTTTTTGAAGGTCCTAATGTTGTAGTACTCGTCCCTGTTATAGTCCCCGAAATAGTCCTTATGCTCGTACAGGTCTTCAATTATATCCTTTACTGCATATTGTGGCTGGAAACCAAGGTATGTTTTCGCCCTGTCAATTGAGACCTTGTAGTTCCGGAAGTCCTCTTTGTTATTGATTGTAATGCTTATTTTCTCGCCGGTTAGCTCCTCAATTTCGTATTTGACCATGTCCCCGACCTGACCGACGGTGTAGTTGCCGGATGCGATGTTGTAGACACCACTTAAAGAATAATTCGCCTGTATCGTACGCAGATACGCGTTGGCGGCGTCCCTGATATCAAGAATGGGCCGCCAGATTGACGGATTGTCCACGGTTATCTTCTTTTCCGTTATAGCGCACTTGAACATCGTGTTCACAATCAAATCCATTCTCATTCGAGGGCTAAAACCACAGACGGTGCCTTGGCGTAAAGCGATTACAGAAAAATTATCATCATGAAGCTGCATCACTCCTCTTTCACCCTGCAACTTCGAGATTCCGTATGGGTAACCACACGTAACAGCACTATCCTCATCATAAAGCTCATTAACGGTGTAACCATAGACCGAACAGGATGAAGCGTAAACGAAGCGCTTGACACCGGATTTTTTCGCTATAAAAGCCACGTACGAAGGCAAAGCCCCATTGAAAACGAAATTTTTTGCCGGGTCAAACTCTGCCATCGGATCATTGGACAGGCCAGCCATGAATATGACTTGATCATACTCCTGCAGGTCTTTCTCTTTGCACGTAAATAGGTCCTTTTTAACAACTTTGACATCTTGAGGGAGATAATTGCCAAACCACAATAGGTCTACAACATCAACATCATATCCATGTTCAATCAGTACCGGCACGAGGTATGATCCGATGTATCCGGCTCCACCCGCAGCTAAAATCTTCATTAGTCTAATCCCCCTATCGCATTCTGAGATTGTCGTATTACTTGCGCGTATCGGTTACAGTTTAGCGAGGTATCTACAGGCACAGCAAAATTCACATCGTGTATAGAAAGTTTTCCAATATCTCTTGATCTATCCAGACTGCCGGCATATTCAAATACAGTTTTTCTCTTTCCACCAACGTGGATAACACCGGTCAAGTTCTTATCCAGTAACTTACTGATCATCTTCGCTGTCGTCGATACACTCTCTCTGCTAGTCCACTGGTCTATAAAAGCCTTCTCATAAGGAAAGACATCTGGTCCAAAACTCGTACGTATGATAAGCGACTTGTCATACATTCGGGCCGCACACTCACCGCCCAATTTCGACCATGCGTATTTATTTACTGGGTATACAGGATCGTCCTCTTTATAGTTGCCTTTGTCGCCCTTGAATATGTAATCCGTAGAAATGTAAATTAGACGCATGTCAAATTCCATACACAATCTAACAACATTGCAGGTCCCAATAATATTCACGTCGAGGGCTCGTTTAGGATTTTTTTCTATCAAGGGCGGAGATGTGAATGCAGCAGCATGAACAATGAGTTCATAGTCACCAGCTTCAATGTAATCTCTCATTTGCTCGTAATCGGTGACATTAAAATCCTTTGAAGAAGGATAATTTATTTCGGGCAACAGCTTGCTGAACTCCGTACCTAATAGTCCACCGCCGCCGGTAAAAATAATCTTTGAATAATCCATCATTGCTAACCTTCTACACGGTAGTTACCTCATAACTTGCCGTAGATGAAATTACCTGAATTCTTGTTATTGGCCCACTGCCTTACCGAGAAGCCGTTCTTGTCTTTGTCCGTAATCAGATTTGTTGAGGGAACGATATCATCGAAGAGCTGTTTAAGGCCTTTATTGCATAGTCTCCAATCAATATCTTTAGCCAGCGGTGATATACCAGCCTCACAACCCGGGCTGTACTGGCCTGAGCAAAAGTATTCGATCAATGTATCTTCTGTGAAGAAGTTGCCGTGCGCAAATCCTGGAGGGACCCAAATCCACTCCTGGTAATCATCTTCGTAGTCCGACGGCATGTCATAGAGGATTATCTTACCAAAGGTTGGAGAACCCTTACGTATATCCAAGACCATATCAACCATCCTGCCATTAAGTGTACGTACGAGCTTACCCATATATGGATTCCACTGGAAGTGCATGCCTCTGACAGTTCCTTTTTTCGAATAACTTTCATTGGCCTGGACGAATTCTATGTCTTTCGTGAAATCCATATCGGGGTGGTTTTGAAAGTCGCTTTTCCTGTAATGTTCTGCGAAATAACCCCTGTGGTCACAGAACCGGGCGAACCGTATGACCTTGACCTCACTTATGAGCAATGCCTTAACATCCAACAACTTCATAGGAAAATCCCTTAATCTTTACAACATAAATTACTGTCCATAAAATCAACATCTGCGCAAATATATGTTGGCTTTAGATAACCGAATTATGTTACGAAACAATCTAAAGTTCAACACCTCACGAGTATAGCATTCCTTCTCTGAAGGCGATACTACCTGTCCCAATCAAGGTCGGCATGATACCACAGAATCCGAGCATGATGTAGAAGATGTTTATGGGCGGTCCAAACAACATAGTTGAGGTCATCGCCCCAAGTGTACCAAATAGTGCCGCTGCCAAACACCAGATAAGCCCGTTGTCTAAATCTGATAGACTTAGTTTAGCAGCTTGTATAAGCCTCCTTATAGCCACAAAAATCACGCCAAAAAATGGCACCAATGCTATTAGTCCATATCTGAATAGGATTACAAGATAGTGGTTAACCATATCGACTTGTGGGCGGTTATCGATCTTCGCAGACCACTCAGCACTGGCTTGCTCGGCTGCCCCAGTACCATCTCCATAGCCTACCAGCCAATGACCAGACATGCCACCTTCAAACAGCCCAACATGGATTAATCTCGCCCGATACCAGGCAGTTGAGCCGCTAAAAGTAAATCGGTCGATAACCTCGTAGAAGTGTCGATTACTAATAATCTCAACAAGTGCGCAGAGAACGACAACCGTTGCTATGCCAACCTTCCAATACTTTCTGTAACGGAAGAACGCAACAAATGGTACTGCAAAGCCTACTGCGAGCCAGGGTCCAGCCGACATGGACGAAAAGACGCCAACGACCATCAATCCTAAGCCCACCCGATAAATCCACTTGTTTTTTTTAACATAACCTAGAACACCCGCACAAATAGGCCCCAGCATAGCGAAAAATAAGCCGAACATAATTGATATGCTGAAAGTCACATCTGCGCGGTAGAAGCCAAGCCTATATTCGGGAACATATCTCTGCGAACCCCATGCTGCATATTGTTTCATAAAACCCGCCGGATTATGTCCTGTCAGACACTGGTATAGACCAATTAAGGAAATCGGGGCAGCTATAACTAAAATACCCTTGAGCAACAACAGGTAGTCTTCCTTTTTTGTCACTATCATCCGAACAACAAAGTACGGTAAAACCATGTCGAAGACTGCTCCCGCCCGGTTTTCGAGAAAGGCCTTGGTAGGTGATCCCGTCATGAATCCAGCTACGATTTGTGCCACGAAGTATACGATCAGCAGCTTATCCAACAAAATTAACCTGAAATTCCGTGGCAAACGAGTCCCCAAGAAGAGCTTCAAATATATAGCAAGGATTACTATCCTTATCAGCGTAAAATCTATTGTTCCTACCGGCACTGAAAGATAAGTAGGATAGTATGCAAAAGCCGCTATATATATGATTAGCCCATAAATCGGCCGAAGATATATTACTAACGCACAAGCCAATAACGCAATTATAAGAGTAACGCTTTGCGTAAGCGTTTACCTCCAAACTCGAAAAGCCGAATCATTGCTGATACAAAAGCAAGATAATAAACAGCTTCTGAATAACTTTTAGAAAATAGGTGTGATAGCATCTTGCGTTCCATCCATATCTTGTGGTGGCTCAACACGTAACTCCTTCAATATGTGTCGGGCCAACATCATTATCTCAAGATTGTCCACGGATAAATTTATGCCGCGAGCAACCATAAACGCATCATCGTATGTATGCATGCCTTCCAGTTCTGTCTTCTTAAAAATGGTGCTGTCAGCCAGACCCAATTTCAGATCATATCCGTCGTGCGGAATAGCGATTAAATCCGCGGCCTTTCCAAAAGTAGAATCAGCCTGGGCAACCTGCTCGGGTGACATCATGCGTATACCATGCGAACCAGTAGGCCAGTATAGCTGCTCACGCATAAGAACCTTTCTAATCACCGCTTCACCCGTTTTAGGGTCTTGTAATTTCATTAAGTCAGCAGCCAATTGCTCACGCGTCTGTTGATACTGCTCAACATGAACAGCGCCCTGGGGTTCACGACCAGCAAGATTTATAAAGATACGTCCCGGTATCAGGCAATAAGCCCGTGACTTAGTCGGATCGATCGATAACGGATGTGACGGCTTTTTTGATGTACGGATCCAACCCAATTCAATCAAATAACGTGACAATTGGACTTCGTATTTGATTGGACAAAAGCCGTGGTCACTGAATATCATAAGCGGCGTATTTTCAGGCAAAGATTCTAAAAGACGGCCGAGGAACTCATCGATTCGATGATAATAATTGAAAAAGGCTGGAGCATACTCAGGATCATTCTGTACCATTTTCTCCAATAGGAAGTGATTGATACGGTCTGTACCCATAATATGGGTATGAAAAAAGTCCCAGGATTCTTCGTTCAAAAAGTGAAACATGGCTTCCATGCGGGCTTCGAGAGTTGCGTGTAGATCGTTTATCATGGCGCGCTTGTCCGATCGGCCTAGCGCCGCATCGCTGTCAATATGGTACCCTATGGAGCGCAGGTAATCGCACACACCAACAGGATAGGCAACCTTTTCCAAAGACGTAGACAAAAATCCTCCAATCATTATTCCGTTTACGGGCTGGGGTGGATATGTTGTAGGCACATTCATAGCAAACACACGCTTTCCCGTCCTTGAAAGTAACTGCCATATATCCTCCGTAGCCCTCGTGGCGGAATTTGGGAACATAATTTCGTAGGTCCCGGGACGTCGGTCAATAAAACCATATATGCCATGCTTACCAGGATTCATACCCGTCATATATGTCGACCAAGCAACACATGAAACCGTAGGCTGCACAGAGCGCATTTTTCGTATGCCAAGCTGAGAGACAAGGGTAGCCATGTTCGGCATGTAACCTTGGTCGATCAGGCGCGAAAGCAAATCGTAAGGCACACCATCTATACTCAAAACGACAAATTTTGGATTATTAGATACCATTTTATCAACATCCTTTTGACATCAACAATATAAAGACCATAACTTGTTTTCTACACTCAAAACTGATATACATCTTCGTTTAATATATTGCGCTCTTCTATATACCGAATTGAGGAATCTCTCAAACTTTTTCTCTTATTCTTCGCAGGCTGGTACTACAGGTAGCCAAGATCCCTTAGCTGCTTCTTAAGAAGCTCTTCATCTTCGTCGGTCATCTCTTCAGCACTATTAATTGTCTCCTTATGTCCTCCACCTTTTCCAGCAGATTCATCTCTAGCCCGTTTGATGGGGTACTGTGCCAGATACTCCGGATTGACAATGCTCTCAAGCACCCTGCCATCCATCTTCACAGGAACAGGTTCATCAAAAAGATACAGTATCGTGGGCGCAATATCACATACTGTAACTCCCTCGATTCTATGGGATGAAATGTCAGGTCCGTCTGCAATAAATATCCCATTCATACGATGAGAACCAGTATGTCGCGGCGAAAAAGGTCGTTCCTCAAACAATTCTCCTTTGAACTGGTCCTTTAGCACAACGCACCTGTAGTTATTGACTCCAACGATAAGATCGGGATGATTGCATAGCATTGTATCCTCCACTTTATTAGGTGAGCGGATATCAAACTCAAGGTTATGTTTCCTACCCCAGACTCGAAGTTTATCTGCAATTTCAACTGCTAACTTCTGTCTCTGCCCAGGAGACTTAATGAGATTATCGTTTATGTATACTCCACCAAAGGGTATCGTATGGCCTGGATCAAAAGCCACACTCCTTTCAAGATCGATCTGGCCAAGCGTGCCGGAGCGGAGCACACTCTTAGCTTTTCTACCCGTCTCGTAAAGACCCGAAAGAAACCTATTCAACCTCATTGCCCTTGCAATCGTTCGTGCCGAAGAGTAAATCAGCTTCTTAGCTATATGCGATGTCCTGCTGAGCCGTCCCCGCCGTACAAGATAACCTTCACGCTCAAGCCAGGCATTCAACTTAAAAATCTGGTCATTTGGCCCGAAGCCATGGTCCGAAAGAACAACCAGATTGGTATCTTGCCCAACGATGTTCTTGAATTCACCTATTGCTCCATCGATTATGCCCCAGATTTCTTTGAACCTCGCATGTATTTTTTTGCTATTATCGCCCTGGTTAAGTGGGTGACTCTCATCTATATGGTGCCACATAATATGCTGCAACCAATCGGTTCCTGATATAACAAGCCAAAAAAGGTCCCAATTTTTATTTTTCAGCAAGTAAGTTGCAACCCGAACCTGTTTGTGCAGTACTTTCTTAAGTTCGCTTAAGAATAGTTCTGTGTCATCGTAGCGAGCATCGTGATAGGGTATGTATAGTCTATACTCTCCCCCTGCTGCGTCATTGAGTTCCTTCTTTAGGGTCGCCGGAAAAGTATACTGCCTATCGGATGACGCGCCAATGCCTGCTGTAAGAAAACCATTGACCTCATACGGTGGCATGCACAAAGGATAGTTAAGAATTCCTACCCTTTTTTCTTTTGCACTGAGATAATCCCAAACTGCTCGGCCCTTGAAATCCGCGGAGCTAATGCCTTGCAGTTTATAACTATCTCCTCTTTTGTAGTTGAAGTCGTAGATTGCTGTCCTGTCCGGTTTCATGCCTGTGGCTAAAGACAGCCAGGCTGGGCCACTTATAGGAGGTATGGTGCTCGTCATTGGACCAGATGCCCCCTGCTCTATGAGACTTGCTATGTTAGGCATTATGCCTTCCTTGACCAAAGGATTAATCACATCGAAAGTTGCGCCATCAAGACCTACTATGAGAATCTTACGTTCCATGAATCACCTTAACGTACTATCCACACCCCTATCCACCAGAGCCAATAGTACCATGCTCTGCATTAAAAAATCACATTGAATCAATTGTCTGTAGCGCTGTCTCCAACTTATCAATAGAGCTACCCCAATTGAAATTTTTTACTGTTTCTCCTGCGTTCTTAACTATTCGACGACGCAGCTGTTCATTATTAAGCAACAACTTAACCTTGTCGACGATTCCATCCACATTGCCAACCTCCGTTAAGAAACCATTTTCGCCATCTTTGATAATATCCTTTGGGCCACCACAATCCGTCGCGACAACGGCACAACCGCAAGCCATGGCCTCCAATATGGGGGCAGGAAATCCTTCTGAGCGACTGGCCAGAATCCAAACTAAACTTCGGGAATAGATATATCGAGCCTTTTCAATCGATGGCAGCCTTAAAT
>CAYNTC010000081.1:0-8748 GCA_964399795.1 uncultured Pirellulales bacterium
AGGTTTACAAGCGTGCCTGTCTTGATGGCCTGGTACTTTATGACGGCATGCACCGATTTATGCCCACACTTGTAAAGATGAGGGGATTCAAGGTTATTGAAGTACCTGTCTCACACCAACCACGCCATGCCGGTAAGGCCAAATATGGCATTTGGAACCGTGTGTTCCGAGCCTTTATCGACCTGCTCGTCGTACGCTGGATGAAGAGACGCTATTTAAATTATCATGCCCGTGAACTTTGAAACAAGATAGAATTTCTTTGCCTACTGCGAGCAATGTTTGCTATCTTAGCATATTAAAGCTTCTGGTTTGGGTCTGAACATTTGTTGTCTTGAAAGGTTTTTGCAGAATAGATTATAGAGAGCGAGAGAATGGAGCAATGGGATATCAATAAACCTCTTGGCCAATGCTACGGCACTGGCAGGAAGATCGAGTTCGGCGAAGACTATTTCGGCGCTTTAGTTGAAACAGACGAGGGACTTCAACGCAGGGATTTTTGCGTAGATTATTGGAAGGAAGAAAAACCACAGGTATTTTGTTATTGGAAAACTAAGCTGCCACATCCCGATCAAAAAAAACAGGTGTTTATCGATGATGATATGCTGATGGCTTTCTTTGATCGACTCGCAGATGAATCCGACGGGGAGAAAATAAATTTTCGCTTCGTACTTGCAATGGTTTTAATGCGAAAAAGGCGTCTTAAGTACGATTCTACGAAAATGCAGAATGGCAATGAGATATGGTGTCTGCGTGTAGTTGGCGATAAACAAACTGTCGAAGTTATGAATCCTCATCTCGATGATGAACAAATTGAGCAGTTGTCCTCGCAGATAGGCCAAATACTTCAGACGGATCTGTAAAACCGTGAGATATGACCATCTTAATAAATCGTTTTTCTTTGTCACCGTAGCAATCCTGATTTTTACAGGCTGTACGAACCAGATTGGTGAGACGATTCGTTTATGTCCAGGCAAAGACTCCACTGACGAAGCGTTATCCGCTCTGAAATCACGTTCTCAATATATCGTACCTTTCAGAGCAACTGGCCAGTGTTTTTTAAGGTATCATACAGAAAACCATAAACTATCAAAGCAAAACTTCCCTATCAAGCTCTGGCTGAATCCACCGGCAGAGATTTACATGCAGGGTGACGTTGCGTTTGATCCACGCGGCGTCGTAGTTGGCTCTAACGAAAATGAATTCTGGCTGGCAATAAGACTAAAGGATGTCAGCAGCTACTATTGGGGCAATTGGACAGAGGCTAGTAACGTTGACGAACTGATACTTAGTCCGAAGATGATGCTCGAAGCTCTTGGCCTTGCAGTAATCGACGAAAGTGTAGCTAATGAAACAGACTGGTTTTTATTAAAAGAAAAAGGCTTTGATGTCCTTGCCAGCTATAATGGTCGAGGCAGATTATTCAAAAAGTTTTATATTAACAGATGCGATTATCTTGTGCGAAGGATCGAGTATCTCGATAAAACTGAGCAGCCTGCAGTAATTGTAAAGATGGAAAGATACAAACAATTCGAAGACCGGTTCTTTGTTCCAACAAAGATAAAAATCATAAGGAATGCTGACAACAACCTGGAAAATTCTTTAACCATTAAACTGAGTTACATAAAATTTGTTAGTTTCACAGATGCGCAGCAGCATCGTCTTTTTTCACGACCGCAGCCAAAAGGCTTCGAGCATGTCTATAGAGTACTTGGTGGCGAAATTATTGAGCAGACGCAGTGAATTGACTCAAGGGTCTTTATATGTCCAGAATAGATTTAAGAGATAGAATTAAAAAAGGCCCATTTTTATTAGATGGCGCAATGGGAACTCAATTGATTGCTCATGGAATTGATGTGGGCAAGTGCAATGACTACTTGAACATTGAGTCGCCGGACATTGTTCTCGGTATTCACCGCGATTACCTGCAGGCCGGCAGCGATGCTGTCTTGACCAATACATTTGGAGCTAATAAGTTTGCTTTAGCCCGCCATGGCTTAGCTGAACAAGCAGCTGAAATAAATACCACGGCCGCTCAATTAGCTCGCAAGGCAGCAGGGCAGGACAGATACGTCCTGGGCGACATTGGCCCCAGCGGCGATTTTTTGCAGCCCTTGGGTACTCTAAAGCCCGAGCAATTAAAGGAAGCCTTTGCAGAACAAGCAAAGGCACTTTTGGCTGGCGACATTGACGGCTTCATAATCGAGACTATGACAGCTCTCGACGAGCTAACAATCGCAATAGAAGCGATAAAGTCGCTTGGCTCAGATTTGCCAATATTTGCGTCTATGGCCTTTGACCGAGCTGGCAATGATTTCAGAACAATGATGGGCGTTGACGTCGAGACGGCAATCGCGAAGATGCTCTCGCTTGGTGTGGACGTTGTTGGATTTAATTGCGGCACGGTTTCAATTGATGGCTATATAGAGCTCGCAGATAAATATGTTTCCGCGATAGAGGCTTTGGAGAAGACCCGAGCCACGGGTCACTCCACAGGACGCCTAACGGCGGAGTCACGGATCTCGATTTTCGCTGAGCCAAATGCCGGAAAGCCGGAGTTGGTCGATGGTAGGGCGGTTTACAAGGTTTCACCTGAGGAATTCGCAGACATGGCTCAGAAGATTCAATCGGCCGGCATTAACATCATCGGCGGCTGCTGCGGAACTGGCCCGGAACACATCGAGGCGATAGCCAGTAGGCTCAAGCAATGATGAATATTATGATAACGTACCACATATACATATATAATTGTAATATTATCCTTTTATATAGACGAAGTATGCAGTATATTATATCTGTATTGCATATGTGTTGTTACTTTAAACGGTGGTGACTGAAATGGCGAAAAAAACTTCAAAAGTAAAATCTAAAAAGAGCATGAAGAAAGCTGTTGATAAGGTTGACAAGACTAACTTAGCTGTGCAGGACAAAATTAGTTTTGACTATATTAAGAGCAATCAATTTCGTGTTATTCACGTTGATGGTGTACATGGAGGTGCTACGCCTAAGGGACATGCTATCCAAATGGCTTTCTTTAGTGAGCGGGCACCTATACCTAAGAGAGAAACATATGGATTAGTGGGAGGGAAGTTAGGTGAACGGAAAGAAAAGGTAGAAAGAGATGCTATTGTTCGAGAGGTCGAAGTCGAAGTTATCATGGACTTGGAAACAGCAAAAGCCATAACTAAATGGCTTGGAGAGAAGATTGAGTCAGCCTAGAAGATAGAAAAAGGTGTAATAAATGTCTTATGCACTGTTAGAAAAAAACGACCTAACATCAGTATCACCAGAAGGTACTGTTTACTTGGGCGGATGGGATAGATTTCGTCCATCTTATACGGACACTATAGATTACCCCTTAACGAGGATTTATCAGGTCGAATCGGCTTCTTGGCAAACCCAGTATACTGCTGTCGACGTGCAATTATTGCATAAGTTTAACAAACTCGCAAAAAAATGGAAAAGAGAGACTATGCATTGTTCCTTAGTTAAGCAAATGGTATTGCATCCAGCATATCAAGAAATGATTGGGCTCGGACCAAAAGTCATACCGCTAATTCTGAAAGAGTTAAAAAAAGAACCTGATTTCTGGTTCTGGGCACTTAGGTCTCTAACGGGGGTAGATCCAACTACTGAAGACATGCATGGAGATGTAATGGGGATGAGAAATGCGTGGCTCAATTGGGGAAGAGAAAATGGATATTTCTAATCCCCATAGTTTCTTCGAGAATTTTCCACGCTTAAATAAGTCCCCGTATCCTTTCACTATTACAAGTCCATCTGATATTAGGTATAACTGTATCGCTTGGGCAGTCGGCGTTAGTAATCTTTGGTGGGATCCGTATCACTTTTGGCCGCAAAATTGTCCACGAGAGGTAACTATTCCAGCATTTGTCAAGGTTCTTGGTACTTTGGGATACCGGCCATGTGAAGACGGCCGTCGCGAGAGGGGTTACGAAAAAATTGTCCTATATGCTTTAGGCAATGAGCCAACACATGCGGCAAGGCAGTTAAGTAATGGGCGATGGACCAGCAAACTCGGTAAAAGCGTGGACATTGAACACAGGATTAAGGATTTAGAGGGTCCTTGTTATGGTAAGGTAGCTATGTATTTTCGCCGTATGGTGGAGAACATATAGTTTGCCACTGTCTTGATTCAATGATTCATAAACTCATATAGTGTTAAGAAATTTTGAAATTTGTTCGATGCTTTTAGCTGTGGCGCCTTGGTTTTTTCTTATCACTTCCCGGCCATTCTCAGCAATCCTTCGCGAGAAATCAGGTTCACAAAGGCATTTCTGCAACATCTGAAGTAGCTCTCCTTTATTCTTGACCATTATCGCTCCATCACCAGCTAAAAGAGCCTCCATAGCCTGCTTGAAATTAAAGGCGTGTGGCCCGAATATTGCGCATTTGCCCAATGCTGCAGCTTCCATCATGTCCGAGCCGCCCATCGGTACAAGTGACCGGCCAACGAAGACTATCGTTGCCAGCGAATAGAACTTTCTTAGATCGCCCATGGTGTCACCAAGAATCACACCAATTGATAATTGATTATTGATTATCGATAATTTTTTATCCCTTACTGGTCGCTCTTGTTGTTCGTAGGCTAATTTATTTTTTATTTGGCTATAACGGATTAAAGAAAAACCAGATTGTTCTATTAGTTGTGCGACTTCATCGAATCGTTCGGGTTTGCGCGGCACAATCGCTAACCGAAGGTCTCTGAATTGTTCTTGCTTTTTCAGGCTCATATATACATCCAGCAATATTGCTTCTTCGTCGTTTCCTGTTGCGCCCGCCACCCATAAACGCTCATTGCCGATGTCCAGTTGTGCCGCCAGCGTATCTGTACCATCCACCTTGTCAGCAATCTGCGCAGTGTCGTATTTTAGCGAACCGGTTACGAGCACACGTTCAGAATGGCACCCGAGTTCTTTGAACCGACGTGCGTATTCATCTGTCTGGGCAAGAACAAGGCTCAACTTACCGAACGTTTTCTTCAGAATTGGCCTGATTTTTTTATAATGTGCGTAGCTATCGTCACTGATTCTGCCATTAACTACTATAACAGGTGTGTTCAACTGTTGTGCAATTTGAATAAAATTGGGCCAAACCTCCAGCTCCATCAGCAGGCATAAGCTAGGGCGGACTCTATCAAATGCACGACGCATTGCCCACGATAGATCAAAAGGAAAATAGAACACCTCGAACCTTTCGCCAAACAGTGACATAGCGCGGGCGAAGCCCGTATCTGTCGTAGAGCTGATCACAATCTCAAAATCTGAAAATCTGTTCGCAAGTTCTCCAACCAATGTCTTAGCTGCGTTAACTTCGCCTACGCTGACCGCGTGTAGCCAGATGCACTTTTTGTGCGGAAACCTACGTTTGATTTTGCCAAACCGCTGAGCCCACCCTTTCCTGTAGCGCTTGTGCTTTATGACCCGGTAAACAACAATGGGACTTATACCCACCGCGAACAGAAGATACACCATATCTACAACAAATCTCATCCGGCTTTCCCGTAACAAAGAGATTTTCTAACAGTGATAAATAATATGTGGTGAAAAGACGACTGTCAAACCATTGTTGTCATCCTAAGACGCTCAATTGTCGTTGATGATATTCCTCCAGAATGCAAGTCTCTCTCGTCAATTTTCTTGACCCCTTTTACTTTTTCGTTTTTAATAACGCTGATTGTTAATCAAAACAAGACCGTATTGAAAAGGTACAAATAGCATGAAAGTCAGCAAACGTGCCCAGAATATACCACCCTCGGCAACCATAGCTGTTACTGCGCGAGCTAAGGAACTAAAAGCTCAGGGAGTCGATGTCGTTAGTTTTGGAGCAGGAGAGCCTGACTTTGATACACCAGACTATATCAAAGATGCAGCTATCGAAGCTCTCAAAGCGGGCCAAACGAAATATACCGCCGCAGCGGGCATAGTCGAGCTTCGCAATGTCATCGCCGAGAAGCTCAAGAGGGAAAACAATCTGGAATATAGCCCGGATCAAATTATTGTAAATATTGGCGGCAAACACTCGGTCTATGAGGTAATGCAGGCTGTGCTCGATGCTGGCGACGAGGTGATCTTGCCTACACCGTATTGGGTAACATATCCCGAGACTGTGAAGCTTGCTGACGCTTTACCTGTTATTGTCCAAACTGACAGAGCTAACAGCTACAAAATGACACCTGACCAGCTAAAAGGTGCTATCACCGAAAAGACTGCTATGTTGGTGCTAAATTCTCCCAGCAATCCGGGCGGTTTCACTTACACGCCCGAGGAGCTGGAAGACATCGCAAGGGTGCTTGAGGGCACAAAAATAGTAGTGCTCTCAGATGAGATTTATGAGAAGCTGATTTATGGCGATACTAAATTTGTCAGTTTTGCTTCTCTGAGCAAGAACGCTTATAATCGAACCTTAACACTCAACGGCTTCAGCAAGACCTTCTCTATGACGGGTTGGCGTCTCGGATATACAGCAGGGCCCCTTGATGTCATAAAGGCCATGGCCCGGTTACAGTCTCACATGACCTCGAATGCAGTTACATTCGGCCAGTACGCTGCTATTGCCGCACTTAAGGGTCCTGTGGATGAGGTCGTAGAGCGAATGAGAGTTGAATTCGAACGCAGGGGCGAATACATGGCTGAACGTCTGAACAGACTCAAAGGCGTCCAGTGCCCTGAACCCACCGGTGCTTTCTATTGTTTCCCTGATGTATCAAGCCATTATGGTCGAAATATTAATGGTACTATAATAAATGGGAGTGTGGATTTTGCGAAAGCGCTCCTGGAGCAGGCCAATGTAGCCCTTGTGCCTGGACTGCCGTTTGGCTGTGATAATAACGTCCGTTTGAGTTTTGCCTGCTCGCTTGAGCAGATCACCAAAGGATTGAATAGACTGGAAAAATGGCTCGGTCAATAAAGAAGAGAAAACGCCCTGACACATCTCCACCGTCAGTAAATGACTCCGCAGCACCGTCGCAGCAACCGGCAGGACTCGGGAGCCGTCCGGCACTATCCGGCTGGCCTATGATTTTAGGCTGGCTGGCAATGATTATCTTTGCGCTCCAAGCCTCAACGCACATGGTCGCCGCAGGAGACACATGGGTCGCGATGGCCTGTGGTCGGCACTTTGTCAACCATGGCGTAGACACCGTCGAACCCTTCAGTGCAAACTCACACAAACCCGGCCCAACACCCCAGGAGGTCAAGACCTGGCCAAGCTGGGCTCGGTGGATCACCGACAAAGTCGGTATCAATACGGTCAAGGTTGTGCATCCGACTGGTTGGGTTAACCAGAACTGGCTAACGCACGTAATTTTCTACTGGCTTTCCACAACCTTTGGTTCCGAGGAGCAGCCCTACTTTAATGCCCTCGTTTTTTGGAAGTTCGCTATATACATCCTGACCGTCATTTGTGTTTATTACACGGGTAGAATCTTGGGTGCTAATCCAGCCCTATGCGCTGCTCTGGCCTGCTTTGCAATGTTCACCGGTCGGTCCTTTTTAGACGTTCGACCAGCGGGATTCTCAAATCTCTTGGTTGCTGTCTTTCTTCTAATCTTGGCGCTGGCAACTTATCGAAATATACTTTTTATCTGGCTCATCGTTCCTTTGGCGGTTTTCTGGTGCAACGTCCACGGCGGGTATATTTATTTATTCATAATGCTTATGCCTTTTGTATTTATGAACCTTCTGACGAGCATTCCAAATAAGACCTTTGTCTCTATCGGCTTAAAAGGCGTGCGTCACACAGTCCTTGCCGGCATTGCTGCCTTCGTGGCTGTGCTTGTGTTTAATCCTTTTCATTTAACGAACCTGACTCACACCTTTGTTATCAGCGTTAGTAAGCACGCCGCACGCTGGCGCGATGTCCGAGAATGGCATCCTGCCTTCGAATGGAGCAACGAGGTAGGTACGGCATTCCCGTTCTTGTTGCTTTTCATACCATTTATTGGGATGCTGATATTGTGGCTGCTAAGCCGTCGACTAAAGCCCAGACTTCTCCAGGCACCGAAGAACGAACTTCAGCAGCAAAAAAGACTATTTAGAATTTTGTCTACCGTCCTTTTCTGTTTAGCATCGGTGTTTATCGGTTGGGTTGTATTCTTAAGTTTTTCACTTCTCAGCCTTGATGCAACCAGCTTTCTCGTCTGTACAGTGTTTATTGGCATTTTGTTACTCAGTATCTATAAGAGTGTTCACTACGTTTACTTGATTGTACCCTTGACGTTATTAGCGTTGTGGTCTGCTGATCCTAAAAATGGTTATCTTGGCAGATACATCTATCCCTTTTGTCTCTTGCCAGCCTATGTCCTGTTGCATTTTGCTATTACGAAATTCTCAAAAGATCGTGAAATAAGGCCTAAAAACATCGCTTTCGTTGCCCTGACAGCATTTGTAACTATCTTGTTAATGTCAATAATTTTTAATCCTTTGGAGATTAAGTCCTCTTCAGGGCTTGTCGATCAATTCCTGCATCTTCAGCGTCCATGGATCCCGGAGTATGAAAGCAACCTTGACTTAATATACAGTCACTTATTTGGCGGACTCTATGCTGTTAATTTAATCGCTGTCATGGTTTGGTTTATATTCGCTCATTCAAAAAGAACCTCAGCACAACCGCCGGTCAAGATCAGTGAATCCCAAGACGTGTACAATTTGCCCAAAATCGATTTGGCTTTAATGATAATCGCTGCGCTTACAGTTTATATGGCAATTCGTTCTCGGAGATTCATTCCAA
>CAYNTC010000082.1:0-8719 GCA_964399795.1 uncultured Pirellulales bacterium
AACAACTCAGGCCTGACATTTATCGCTACTACATCAGCCTGAGTATTGGCCAGGATTTCTTTGAGTAGCTTGCCATTAGGCTGAGCAGCAAAGCATCCATCGGAAATAACAGACCACTCGTCGTTATCATTTCGTAGAAGTTGTTCAATACAAATTGGTTTATTTTCCGTGAATGTTATTACCTTCGGCTCAGCCTTGTCAAGTTCGATGTGCCATTCTTGTGGCAAAGCGTAAACTACCTTATTCAGCGCACGTCTGGCGTAAGCTCTAAAAGTGCTTGAATTACAGCAAAGATTACTGCTCAAACCGTCAAAAACTACGCGCGCAACAGGCTCAGTTGACATAGCAAACCGGAGTAAACTTTCACCCTCAATGGTCTTGGCATTGCTTTGCTGGCGTATAATGATCAATCTCATAAGCGTATATAAATTACCGGATTAGGCGCTCGATACAAGTATCAATCTAAAACTATGAATCAGCATCGTTCATTTGCTCAGTTTTGCCTTACAAGGGTAATAATAACCTTTGTTTGCCTCGTCTTGGACGACGGCCTATTCGGCCAGTATTAGTACGATAGCTATAACCATAACGGTAGTAACCATGAGTGGCACGAACGTTGCTCAAGACTGCACCCATCACTCTCACGTTGATTTCCGCCAGTCGTTCTTTGGCTTTAGCAAGGTCTGGTGCCTTGGTGTGTCCGGCGAAACTTGTCAACACGACAGCACCTGCAATTTTGGCCCACAACAATGCGTCTGGAAATGCGAGAACAGGCGGAGTGTCAATTATCACATTATTGTATTGTTGACTCAATTTGTTGATTTGCTTGGCAGTCATTGATGAAGCCAAAAGATCGTAAGCATCGGCCTCATTGGACGAATCGGCTGGTACTACATCCAAGCCGCTTGATGAAGTAGAACAAACCGCTTTCTCAAGATCGCCTTTAGAAAGCGCATCCTGAATGCCCTTTTGGATTGTGGGAAGATTCAACATATATGCAATGTCAGGTTTCCTGAGATCACCATCTATCAGCAGGACCTTTCTGCCTGACTTAGCCAGACTTTTTGCCAGATTAACAGCAAAGGTAGTTTTGCCTTCTTGCATTCCGGGGCTCGTGATAGCAAGTTTTTTTGGCATACCTTCGCTAGCCAATAATCCTAAGTTTGCACGAATAGTCTGGTAATCCCTGGCTATCCGGGCTGGAAAGAGTGCCGGTTTAATAGTATGTGAGCTGGAAGTAGTGCCGAGTACCCGGATTCCAATATGTTTTGTCACATCATCGGGAGTCCAGATACATTGATCGGCCTTGTCTCGAATATATGCAAACATTATGCCACATGCCAGCGAGCCAAAGATAAGAGCTGCTGAGTATTTTATCCGCTTATCTCTTATGGGACCTATGTCTGCATTATAAGCTACAGAAATTCTTGCAGGACGCTTGCGTTCCATTTCTAATACCTGGATCCGGCGGCAAACTGTGTCATAAAGTTCCTTCTCTAATGACAATTGAAACTGCAAGTCCTCAATATTCAATTGTGTTCTTCCGAGCTCCCTCGTCTGGACGTCTTCTGCAGCCACCAAATCATGCAGACGTTGTTCATTTGCCTTTACAAGTTCCAACTCAGTTCTGGTGCTGCGCAACTTCTGTTCTCGGGCTGAGTCTGTTTCTTCAGACACTATCCTATCAAATTCTTCTGCTGCATCTTGACGTTTCTCTTCGAGCCGAGCTTTAAAACTATTCAATAAATTTCTTTTTTGCTTTATGGCTGGATTTTCAGATGCCAACGTCTGCTCAGTAATAAGCAGATCTCGTTCCAAATCAATAATATTACGAGTTAATTCTTGGACAGAGGCATCAGAATTGACATATTCACTTCGCATTCGCAGTGATTCTTGAGGATCGATGACCTGATCTGCGCTCTTTTCCAATAATTGCACCTGGGATTCGAGATTAACTCTACGAGCTTCGAGTTTTGTCAATTCTCCCAAGAGTGTATTCACACGCTGCAGCATCATATCCTGCTGACCAGTCAAGGCGGTGGTTCCGTACTCCTGTGCTAATTGCCGGATCTCTGCGTGTCGATTTTGTAGTTTTTCGCCCAGCACTCTTCGCTGATCTTCAAGAACGCGCAATTCCTGGTCTTGACCTTCGATAGAGCTAAGACCTTCAACTGCCATGTAATGCCGGATAAAAGCATTGACGATTTGCTCAGCTTCCCCAGGCTTTGTGCTGTCCATGCTTATCTCAATAAGCTCGCTTTGGCGGCTGGATGTTACATTGATAATCCCGTCAAATATGGCTTCTCTAAGAATAATCACGGGATCAGGCTCTCTTCGCAATGACCTCAACCAATATCTGACTTTTGCGATGACGCCGCCCGTCTCGCCCTCGAAGAATGACAAGTTTCTGCCTGCCAAGTCATCTGTTACCCTTTGCAATACCGTATTGCTAACAATTATATTTGCCTGGGTATTCATAAAGCTTCGATAAGTTTGGACTCCACCAAAATTTTCCGTCTCGCCCGAAAGTATATTAGTCAGAATCGGAGCTACCCTTATTGCAGCGGTCACGTTATACATTGGTTCGATCAGGAACCATATAGCAGGGATTCCGATTCCGCACGTTACAAGGACTGTCAACAATATTACATACCAGCGACGAAGTATTCGCCCCACTGTGTTGGACAATCCTGCTCCCTCAGTCTCCGGCTGCACTTGGGCACTCGGACTTCTGGCTACACTGTAGAGTGGTGGTCCCTTTGAGTGATCCGGTTTCTGGTCGATTACACGGTCAAGATATTTCTCTAAGTTATCCATCTGTATCTCTCCTACGATAATTGTAGACAATAATTACTTGTTTTGTCTCGTTACTATTATCACTTCCTCCTTCGTAGGGAGCGTTGTTAGCTTTGTCAGAAGCCAGAGTTCTGTAATAATCGCGCCGAGGGCCAATGGCATCATTGCATACCCACCGAAATCATGAAACATTCTCTCCCAGTACTCACCGCTAAGCACTGTGAAAGCAATCGCCGTGACTGTTAAACGTGTTGTGTTGCAAAATAAGGCAATAGGCAGACTTGATGCCAGGATAATGAGTTTCTCCCACCAGCAGCGCTTGATCAAAAGCACCACCAGGCCACTAATTACAAAAAAGGCTGTTACCATTCTCAAGCCGTTACAGGCTTCCGCTACCGCAACGCTTGAGTCACCGATATGGATAATGTTGCCTTCCTGTATGACATCATAGCCGAGTATCTCCAGAGAGAAGACGGCTGATGAAGCTGCCCAACGTTGCAATGGCAGCGTCACGAGGGCCTGCACACGGTTGGGCCACGGCAACATCAAAAATAGAAAGAGCAACGTAGTGGAAACCTTTCGTAAAAGGCGCCAACCAAATAAAAGCAACACCAGCGCCACAATGCTCAGGGCAACAGACAACCGTTCTGCTGAGGCATACATAAAGTAAAGCCCGAAAAGTCTACCCGCCTGGACTACTAAGAAGGCAACAACCCCCCAAACAGAAGGTTTGACAGGGCAACCTGCAATGTCGGTTCGCTTGGACCACAAAATATACACAGCCAGAAACGGAACCAACAGTCCCGACGAATATTCATCGTTCCTCTGCCATATTTGCCATAGGTCTGTTATGGTGGGCCAGTACGACCAAAGAAACGCAACTATGATAAGGCCAACTGCAAGCCCATATAGAAATCGGGGCTTTTCAAAATTCAGCCAACTTGGTAATCTTCCTTCAATTTTATGTAGTCCTGACTGCAGTACACCTCGTACTTTAGTTACGCTGCTTTCGATGGGCCTTGACGCCCTGGCCGTAATACGACTTAGCATCCTCCTGGGCTTAAAAAGTACAGGTCCTTCCTCAACAATTATATTGGGCGGCACGGTTGCACGGTAATCAAGAACACACCTGTGGACCTCACTGTGTGCTCCTAGTTGTGAACCTTCCCATAGAACAGAACCTATGACAACGCTGCCTTCGCCAATGTTAACATTTTTCTCCACCATTGTTGGACCAAAAATAAGGGCACCTCGTGAAATGCTGGCGCCATCCAAGATAGCAGCCGGTCCAAAGATTTGAGCGTTTTGGTCAACGCTGGCTCTGTCCGAAATCCACACTACTCCTGAGCGTGCTTGCTCATACAGCCCAAGAGTCTCGTCTGTTTTCGGAGGATTTCTTAGATAGTTTGTGATCGCACGCAAGTATCCTTCACGCTCTCGAAAATTCCCAACGTGATTAGGTAGTACTGCTGCGTGAATGCTCTTACCAACACGGAGCATTTCGGGAATCAAGCCCTCCTTGATGTCAAAATAGCCTTGTTCTGGGATATTTTCCAGGACGCTCGGTTCGCACACATATATTCCGGTTGGGTCGCTGGGGGACTCATCAAGCCCATCTCCGGGATTGAACAACATAGTCAGATCAGAATGCCCCTCGCAATGAGCATTTAGCAGGTCATCAATCAATGGTGGGGACACCATACTTGCGGAGAATACAAGAAGTAATGAGTTAGTATTGGGTTCAACGGCTGCGCGTATGCACCCCGCCGGGCCTACCGGCAACAGCTCATTTATGAACTCCACCTCCAAACGTTCATCTGTGTGAATGGATTCAGCCGGTGATGAGTCACTACCCTCGGAACATACGGCTACATGCTTTATCCCTTGGTCAGCTATGTGGATGAGCAGACGCTCCAGCACAGATTTTCCTGCTACGGGCCACATTGCCGTAGGCAACTGAGATGCCAGCGCGCATCGTCCGAAATCACGGTGACCCACAAGTATAATAGCCTTGATGTTTTTTGTCTTGTTCATATATTTCTGCTATATATGATCACCTAACGCAGCCACATTTGGCCTATTCCTACATGAGATCGACATGTACAAATTTACTCAAACTGACCGTTTTATTGTCATGCTGAGCCGAAAGGCGAAGCATCCGGCTTTAGCAAAAGAAAACCCATATTTTCTCCGGCCAGATTCTTCGCTTCACTTCGTTTCGCTCAGAATGACAAGGCGATATATGTCTTTGCAAATTAATACGCCTGAGGCGTATAAAAGACTTATCAATAATAATGTTAGTAAATCGGTCAGTTTGAGAAATTTAGATAAAAGTTTATCTGTCAGATAGAAGCAGATATCCGCTCTTTCTTTTCCGAAGTCGACATTAAAAATGACAGATCAAAAGATGCTATATTTAATGGTTGCAGTTTTTCTTCTTCTTGATCTTATATTACTCAAACTGACCGATTCTTTGTGTCATTCCCGCGCAGGGCCTGCCCTGAGCGCTAGCCGAATGGGCGGGAATCCATTAAAGTTTTCAGTAAATTGGATTCCCGTTCCCTTGGGGATAAATTTCACGGGAATGACAAAGTGCAATATATTTTTGTCAAATAGGTATTTACGTGGGTTTCAATTAAAATTCGGTCAGTTTGAGTTATATTAAAAATGTTTGCCTGAACTTCTGTTTCAGGACTAAGTTAAAGAATTTAATATCATCAACTAAATAACGCTTCCAAAGACGCTTCGGTTCCATAAGCAAACGCCAAAACCATTCCAAACCAGTTTTCTGCATCCATAACGGAGCTCGTCTTATCGCTCCAGCAACATACGAAAAACTTATGCCTATTCCTATGCTAACCGGCACGCCGATAGCCCGATAGTGAGCATGAATCCACTTCTCTTGCTTTGGTGCACCGAGCCCAACAAAGAGTATATCAGGTTCTGATTTCCTAATTATTTGTTCAATATTGCTGTTCTCACACTCGTCCCTTTCAAAACCAAACGGTGGGCAATACACACCAACGATTTTAAGAAACGGATACCTTCTTATAAGCACTTCCTTTGCCTTTTCGGCGTCTCCCGGGTTTCCCCCTAAGAAGAACAATCTAAAGCTTTCTTTGGAAGCCCTTTCGCAAAGTTTGACAAAAAGATCTGATCCAGAAATCTTTTCGATTAGGGGACTTCCCAAAATTTTTGATGCCCAGATTAAAGGCATACCGTCAGGCAGAATCAGGTCGGCTTGCTGATAAACATCTCTAAATTCCTTGTCAACCTGAAGTTTCATAATGTGATCCACGTTAGGTGTTACCACATACCGTGGAGGGTCTCTCTCATCTATCCATCTAATAATAGTCTCTACCGCTTCATCAAAACTTTTATTGGCTATTCTCACATTAGCGATCGTAACAGTTTCATTCATTTTACAAGGGTACAAATACAACTCTAACAGCCTGATAGATGTTTAACTTTGGAAATACAAGCGGGGTCAAAGTTTATTGTTAGATAAGGGCTTTATCGGCAAGCAAGACATCAAAAATCACATCCGCTTTGCTATCCCATGTATCATTCTTTACCTTCTCTCTTCGAGCGGCGATAAGCTTAGAACTATTCTCATTAAGAGCTTTTACTATACAATGTGCAAAATCTTCTGGTGTATTGGCTATGTATACAACATCACGGTACTTTTTTAGTTCTGGAAAAGGCGTGCTGACTATTGGCTTACCAAGCGCGAGGTACTCTTTAAGTTTTACAGGATTACATGCTTCAATCCAACTATTCTGCCTCCAAGGCATTATTGCTACGTCAAAACATTTGCCATAATGTGGAACTTGATCATATAGCTTTTTTCCTAATAACCAGACATTTTTCATCTCCTGCAAACCAGTTATGTCCGAAGAGACCTTCCCAATCAATACAAAGGACATTTCCGTCAAAATATCAACTACCCTCTCCATAAAGGGTATGTCAAATGTATGGTCTTCGATATCACCAAAGAAACCAACAATGGGCGTGGGAACACCTGCAATGTCTTCTGGTTTATATGTATTTCGCTCTGCCATTGCGAACATTTCATAATCGACACCATGGTCAAGATAAAAAGCTCGCTTGCATTGTTCAGCTTCCGCCGCATACAAACTATTATTTACATATAGGGTTAAATCCGCGCTAACTTTTAGTTTCCGATCGTACCTTCTCACAACTTCGTGATTAACATTAGGAAAATCTTCGTAAAGGTCGGTTCTTTGATATACAAGCTTTCTTCTTTTCAATTTGAGAGCAAGATCACACGCGCTTGGGCACGCAACCCAAACAACGGGTGCAGTCATGCCTATTTTCTGGATAACATGTGATATCTGATACCATAAAAGTTTTTCGTTCAGGCACTTGATCTGGTTAATGTGTTGAACAGGTAATGACAGCGGACTATATACCCAAAAACCTTCTTGGACTTTTTGTAGGCCGGTGTAGATACTTTTTAGCTTGCGTTTGACCCTCTGAGCGAACTTTCGCGTTTGTCCGATGTTCAGCTTCTGCATAATAATCGAGTTAATGTATAGAGTTATGCCATTTTTGGCAAAGCGACGCATCAACTGCACGTCTATATGGCCCCGATTATGATACCACCAGTCTTGACCGCCAAAGCAAATCACATCTACATTTTCAGGGTTGTATGACAAAATTGTCCCCTTTTTCAAACCGACCTGCCTTTACATCTGTTACCTACGTCCCCTTAACTGTTCAACCTTCTGTAATACCATCTTTGCACATCGAAAAACAAAAGTCTTACGCATATTTGGTATTTCCCGGAAATCCTTTTTACATGCTTCGTCGAAATCGCTTTCCGTCATATCTATAGCTTTGAGAAATTCCGGCAATATAGAAGGAACTGCTGTATGCTCTTCAGTAGTTGCACTCTTCAAGGCCTCTTCTCGGGACATCTCGCCGTTTCTAACAAGAACGCTGTACATCGCACTTATCTCGGAGCAGCCCCATTTCCTGCACATAATATGGTCCTTCACCGTGTTAAGAAGGCAATCTCCATGCTGGATCTCACCAGCAGGTCGCTTCCAGCCGATCGACTCAAGCTTGTCGTGTATTTCCTGAAGACTCGGTTGCAGGTAATCGAGAACGTTGATAACCTGGGCCTCGAAGCCTAAAAAACGACGTATAGCCGTCCGGATATAGGGCGGATTCATATAGTATTCTCTGTCCCGAGGTCCTAATAAACCGCCAGCGATGTTAAGATAATATCTCCGGTCATAATACAGTGCTGGGCTGACCCCATCGAGACCCGGATCCGTTCCTGTCGCATTTCCAGACATTATCGCTCTAATACTATTTTGCTGGGCTAATCTAAATGCGGTAGCACTTATGAGCATGTTACAAGGCGTACAGAACTCACCAGCCTTCGATAGAAAGGTTCGCATTAGTTTGTGCAAAAAATGCTGCTGCGGCCTGTAAACAACCAAGTCTACATCTAACTGATCTACCAGGTGTTCGATATTACGAATGGCGTCAACGTGCTGAAAGCCGTTATTAATATTGAAAGCCAGCGGTTTAAGGTCAAATTCATTGACTAGAACATAAAGAATGTAACTGCTTTCTTTGCCTCCACTTAAAGGAACTAGGCAATCATACTTGCCCTTTCCTCTCAAACTTCTAATGATTTTCTCAAATCTTTTTCTTGTATGCTTACTCTGCAAGCCTCGGTTGGCGCCTCGGTAACTTTCAGCCCCTCTGCAGTACTTGCATTTGCCGTCTCCATCGATATCTACTCCGGGCAGATCCGCTGGTAATATGCACAATGAACATCGTTCCGGCATTTTTTATCTTCCTTATGTTTGACTTCGATATGTTTTTTATTGCTAATTAACTCAAACTGACCTATTTACTAACATTATTATTGATAAGTCTTTTATTT